>NZ_JBREBQ010000049.1:0-16831 GCF_052906625.1 Geobacillus sp. CCR
GTTTGCCGCCCGCTTCCTTCAGATTCTGCGTCGCCGCAGACACCCTTGCGTTAAGCTAACTGCTACTTCTGCCTTCGCAGTTCGGGACTTTCACCCTATAGACTGCACCCATGCCGGGCGCACACGAAAACACGCCCGTTTCTCGGTGAGAAACAGGCGTGTTTTTTATTCGGATCATTGTCATCATCTCTTATTATCACTCTATGATGCTTTTTTCATAAGCGAACCGTTTTCTTCTCGTTAATCACCACTCCTCGTTTTTTCATCTCGTCCATATATACATCCCCCGGAACGATTTGCTCCGGCGGATAGACGCCGCGCTTTGTGATCACCCCACGGCCGATGAGCTGGGCGACAGCGGAAATGGTGTAGGCCGTCGTACGCGCCATCGCCGTCACCTTATTTTCGCGGTCATTGAACGTGACGGTTTCGTATTCCAGCACCGTTTCTTTTCCATCTTTTCTACCGCCGACGATGACCCGAAGCAACACCACATCATCTTTTCCTTTCAAATCAAGCAGCGGCTTCAGGACGGAAAGCAGCACATCGCGCGGCTTGACTCTGCATCCATTGATCTCAACTTCCACATCGTTGCGTGTCAAATTCAAATCGACAAGCAGCTTGCATTTTTCCGCATGGCCGCGGTAGCGGATCGTTTTGTACTCGAGCCGCTTCAAGTTCGGAAACGAGCGCGAGAGCGTCGACGTCCCGCCTGAGGTGTGAAACGCTTCAAGCGGCCCGAACCGGTCGAAATAAATCGGCTCGACTTCCGAAAGGGACGGCACTTCCTGCTTTTGGCCGTTGCGGATGATCAAGGCCGGATCGGTGTAATGGTCAAGCAGCCCCTCGAGCGAAAACACATGGTTGTACTCCAGCGGCGGTTCGGGGCGGACGGGGATGCCGCCAACATACAGCAAGATGGATTCCACCTCATCGAGTTGACTCGCCCCATAGCCGGATAAAATGTTGATCATTCCGGGTGCGACGCCAAGGTCGGGGATGATGGTCACCCCAGCGGCTTGGGCTTGTTCATGCAGCTCAAGCACCCGGTCGGTGATATGGCCGATATGGCCGCCTAAATCGACAGAATGGACGCCAGCTGCAATAGCTGTTTTCGCCACCGTTTCGTTAAACTGGTAAAACAAGGCGTTGACAACCACATCGTGCCCTTTCATGAAAGCCGACAGCTGCCGCTTGTCGCTGGCATCCACCCGCACAGCGGCAAGCTTTTTGGAATGAAGCTGCCGCACCGTCTGCTCCGCCTTAGCCAAATCGACATCCGCCAACGTCACCGCCTCAACATCTTGGCTTTGCACTAAATCGCGTGCTGCTTCTTTGCCCATCAGCCCCGCTCCAAGCACGAGCACTTTCATCGTTCTTTCCCCCTCTGTCACCGATTCTTTGCCATACGCTCACATGACAGCCGCTTTTTTCACATCTTTGCCGCGGCCGCTGCTTCGATTCACGATATATGTTCCACGTTGATCTTCGCTTCTCTTTTGCCGGCCATGTTGCAAGCGACAGCCCGGTTCAATCATCGGTATCGATTTGCGCCCGCTGCAGCTTGCCGCTGAAATCGACATAAATGCTCCGCCATTCGGTGAATACGTCAAGCGCAGCGACGCCGGAGTCGCGGTGGCCGTTGCCCGTCCCTTTCGTGCCGCCAAACGGCAAATGAATTTCCGCTCCCGTTGTGCCGGCGTTGACATACACGATGCCGGTGTCCAAATCACGCATCGCTCGGAATACATTGTTGACATCGCGTGTGAAAATGGCGCTTGACAGCCCATAATCGACGCTGTTGTTGACGGCGATCGCTTCGTCCAAACTGCGGACGGACATGATCGATACAACCGGGCCGAAAATTTCTTCGCGGGCGATGCGCATATTCGGCGTGACATCGGTGAAAATCGTCGGCGCGTAGTAAAAGCCGCGCGCATAGTCGCCCTCGCGCAATATATAGCCACCCACAAGCAATTTCGCCCCTTCTTCTACACCAATGCGCACGTAGCGGTCGATTTTTTGCAGCGCCTCTTCATGGATGACGGGTCCGACTTTGACCGTTTCATCCAACCCGTTGCCGATTTTCAATGTTTTCACGGCTTCCAGCAGACGCCGCTCAAGCTCCTGTTTCACCCGCTCATGGACGATGACCCGGCTGCACGCCGTGCACCGCTGCCCCGACGTGCCGAACGCACTCCAGATGATGCCGTCAACCGCCAATGTCAAATCCGCATCATCCATCACAATGACGGCGTTTTTTCCTCCCATTTCAAGCGACACCTTTTTCAACAGCCGTCCGCATTTTTCCGCAATCATCCGCCCGACTTCATTCGATCCGGTAAATGAGATGACCTTGACATCAGGATGCTCGACGAGCGCATTGCCGACTGTCGGCCCGTCACCGTGGACCACATGAAACACTCCCGGCGGCAAGCCCGCTTCTTCAAAAATGCGAGCTAATTCCTGCGCCATGATCGGTGTCTCGGGCGCTGGCTTCCATACGACCGCATTGCCGGCAACAATGGCCGGAAACGACTTCCAAGTGGCGATGGCAATGGGAAAATTCCATGGCGTGATGATGCCGACAACCCCCACCGGCACGCGGACGCTCATCGCAAACTTGTCTTTCAGCTCAGACGGCGTCGTATCGCCGAACAGCCGCCGCCCTTCCCCCGCCATGTAAAACGCCATATCAATGCCTTCCTGCACTTCGCCGCGCGCTTCCTCGATCACCTTGCCCATTTCCATCGTCAACAGCCGTGCCAATTGTTCTTTCCGCTCCTTTAGCAGCATCCCAACTTTATACAAGATTTCCGCGCGTTTCGGCGCCGGCACGAGCGCCCACTGTCTTTGCGCTTCTTTGGCTGCCTGAACGGCCTCATCAATATCGTTTGGCCCGGACATCGCCACCTCGGCAATCGTTTCCCCCGTCGCCGGATTGATCACCGGCGCAAATTGCCCGGTGCTTGGCTCCTTCCATTCTCCATTGATATAGTTTTGGATTTTCACTGTATACTCCCCCCATTTTTCTAGATGATTTATTGAGATAATTTATACATTGAACGCCGAGCGATGATCGTCAGGACTTCCTCTTGGCCCGCAAGTCCTGGATCGTGGCGGCCACCGAAATGTGGTCCGGATCGGCCAATACTTCAATCACCGTCGGCTTCTTGGCCTCAAGCGCCAACAGAAGCGCTTCCGTGAACTGTTGTTCCGTCTGTACTTGGAACCCGCGGCCGTTTAGGCATTCTGCCAAACGGGCAAACGACACGCGGCCTAAATCGGTGCCGATGACCCGCCCCGGAAACTGCAATTCTTGATGCATGCGGATGGTGCCGTACATATGATTGTTAAACACAATGCTGATGATCGGAATATCGTATCGAGCGGCCGTTTCCAACTCCTGCACCGTCATCATAAAGCCGCCATCCCCGGATAAAGAAACGACGGTCCGGTCGGGAAAGGCCAGTTTCGCGCCAATGGCGGCCGGCATGCCATATCCCATCGCTCCTGACGTCGGGCCGATGTACGTGTGCCCATCCCCAAACGGGAAAAAAGCATGGAGCCAACCGGCGAAATTCCCGGCATCGTTCGTAATGACCGCATTTTTTGGCAAATGGCGCGCCAAACTTGCCATCACAGCTTCATAGAGATTGCGATGTTCCACCGGCAGCCTGGCTGTTTGTTCGTACCGTTTCCTCCGTTCAGCCGCCCATTCCTGCCAAGACGGCCGCACCGCGAGATCGAGCAAACGGGACAGCGCTTCCCGACAGTCAGCCCAAACCGCGATATCCGGTGCATACACTTTTCCGAGCCCATCGCTGTCAATATCGATATGAATCAGCGTCTGCGTTGGAGATAGCAAACGGTAATCTTGCGTCGTCACTTCCGACAGCCGCGTCCCCAACGCAATCACCACATCGGCCTGCTCAGCCGTTTCCATGACCTCTTTCGGCGTCCCTAGGCCTAGGTGTCCGACATAGCACGGATGGTTGTGGGGAAACACGTCATGCCGCCGGAACGCCGCCATGACCGGAAGTGCATACTTTTCCGCCCATAAGCGCAGCAACTGCTCGGCTCCCGACCATTTGACGCCGCCGCCAGCAATCACGAGCGGCCGTTTGGCGCGCTCGAGCCGCTCCTTTATATTCCGTATATCCTCTTGCCTTGGTGCCGGCTTCGGCACATCGGTCTCGGCCATCACTGCTTCCGCTATCGTTTTGGAAAATACATCTTCTGGCAGTGAAACGACGACGGGGCCGGGCCGCCCTGTTTTCGCGGTGCGAAACGCCCGTTGCACCAGCTCTGGCACCCGCTCGGCTTCGCGAATTTCGACCGCCCATTTGGCGATCGGACGAAAAAACGCTTCCATATCGACTTCCTGAAATCCTTCACGCCCTAGGAAGCGGCTGTTCACTTGCCCCAAAAACACGACCATCGGAGTGGAATCTTGCCTCGCGGTATGGACGCCAATCGCCAAATTCGCTCCGCCGACCGCCCTTGTAGCCAGCACGACGCCGCACTTTTGCGACGCTTTCGCATACCCTTCCGCCATAAAGGAAGCACCCCCTTCATGGCGGGCGGAGATGAACTCGATGGATGGCTCATCATAGATGGCATCAAGCAGGGGCAAATAACTTTCCCCCGGCACACCAAACACATAACGGATTTGTTCCTGTTTGAAACATTCGACGATGGCTTGAGCCACCGTGATGTGACGCATCGTTCTCTTCATCGCGCCGATTCCTCCCAATCCACTTGCTTCCATCGTTCAACGGCTTGCTGCAGACGCTCCATCGGCGCTGACAGCGATACGCGGACATATCCTTCCCCTGCGGATCCAAACGCTGTTCCCGGTGTTACGATGACTCCCGCTTCTTCCAGCAATTTGGCGGCAAATCGTTCGGACGAGTATCCGTCATAGACCGGGATCCACAAGAAAAAGGTCGCTTTCGGCCGCTGCACGTCGATGCCCAGTTCTCGAAGTCTCTCGACCATCATATTCATGCGTTGTTCATAAATGCGGCTATTTTCTCGAATAAACGTCCGTCCGTTCGTCAAAGCGGCCACCGCCGCCTTCTGGATCGGAATAAACTGGCACGTATCCGTGTTGCTCTTGATCACCGAAAGCGCTCGAATCATGTCCCGGTTTCCGACTACGTATCCGATGCGGCAGCCGGCCATGTTATAGCTTTTGGACAACGATCCAAATTCCACCGCCACTTCCTTTGCCCCGTCCACCTGCAAAATGCTCGGCGCTTGAAAACCGGCAAACGTCACGAACGAGTAGGCCGCATCATGAGCAATGAACATCTGGTGCTGACGGGCAAGTGAAACGGCTTCGGCAAATACATCCAAATCGACAGCGGCGGCCGTCGGATTGCTCGGATAATTGAGAAACATGATTTTCGCTTGGTCATAAACGGACGAGGGAAGCGCATCAAACCGAGGAATATAACCATGTTGCGCATCGAGCGGCAGCGATAGGCTCTGGCCGCGGGCAAAATGGACGGCCGTCCGATAGACGGGATAGCCCGGATCAGGCACTAAGGCGAGCTCGCCGGGATTGAGAACGGCTTGCAGCAAATGGACGATTCCTTCTTTCGAGCCGATTAACGCCAACACCTCGGTCTCCGGATCGAGCTTGACGCCATATTCCCGTTCATAAAAACGCGCGACCGCTTCCCGATACTCCCTGCAGCCGCCATACGGCGAATACGTATAGTGTTCTGGCGCATCGAGCGCTTCTTTCAACTCTTCGATGACAAAGGAAGGGGGCGGCAAATCGGGGGCGCCGATCCCTAAATCAATGACATCGACCCCGAGCTTTAGCAATTCTTCTTTTTTCTTCTGAAATCGGGAGAACAAATATGGCGGCATCGTCTGCACAATATCGGAAAATGTGTTCAATCCCATCCCTCCTCATAGCCCTTCGTTTCAGTTTATGCGCACGCCCATCACCCTCATGCCCGTCTCACGTTCAAGAAGCAGCCTATCATACCAATGGCTTTCTCACATCAAGACATCATCAAAATCTTTTTTCTCGAAAAGCGGTCGATGCAGGAGAAGGGGTTATTTTTTCACTAAGCTGCTAGAAAAACGCGATCAACCTTCTGAAACCCGGCCCTTTCGCCATAAAAAGAAGCGGCCGGCATCATCCACGGTTCGATGACGCAACTGGCCGCTGTCTATGGAAGCGAAGCGCCGGCGAAGGCGCCGCGATAGACTGCGCAGTTTTCCCCGCATGATCATTCTATGACTAGAAATTTGCACCTTATGCCATTATCATAATCAATCCGAAACGATTTGTAAATATATTTTTTAAAAATTATATATTTTTAAAATAATAAGGAACCGCACCAATTTGCACAACAAACAAGAGGGGCGGTGAACGTTCGCCCCCCTCCGCTGCTTCGATCAGCACCGAGCGTTTTCCAGCTCATGCTTTTTCCGTTGATCGAACTTCCATATCCTCTCCACCATGCCGAGCATCGCAGCCCGCTTCTTGTCATTGATACAGCGACGACCCTTGCCGAATAAATTGTTGCGCTTTTTCTTTCATCCCCTCCTCTTTGATTTTCCGTTGCAGTTCATGTGAAATGTTCATGGAACAAAATTTCGGCCCGCACATCGAACAAAAATGGGCCGTTTTCGCCGCCTCAGCCGGCAATGTTTCATCATGATACTCGCGGGCCCGTTCCGGATCGAGGGATAAATTGAACTGATCGTTCCAACGAAATTCAAAGCGCGCTTTCGAGAGCGCGTCGTCACGCTGCTGAGCGGCTGGATGCCCTTTTGCCAGATCAGCCGCATGGGCGGCGATTTTATAGGCCACGACCCCGGCGCGTACGTCCTCTTTATTCGGCAACCCTAAATGTTCTTTGGGCGTTACGTAACAAAGCATCGCCGTTCCATAAGCGCCAATGATGGCGGCGCCAATCGCTGACGTAATATGGTCATACCCGGGCGCGATGTCGGTGACAAGCGGCCCTAACGTATAAAACGGCGCTCCATGACAAATTTCCTGTTCCCGCTCGACATTTTCGCGAATTTTATGCATCGGAATGTGCCCCGGCCCTTCGATCATCACCTGCACATCATGCTTCCAGGCGATTTTCGTCAGCTCGCCGAGCGTCTTGAGTTCCGCAAACTGCGCCTCATCGTTCGCATCGGCGATGGAGCCGGGGCGCAAGCCGTCGCCAAGGGAGATCGCGACATCGTATTGTTTCAAAATCTCGCAGATTTCTTCAAAATGCGTATACAAAAAGTTTTCTTCATGGTGGGCCAAACACCATTGGGCGATGATCGAGCCGCCGCGCGAGACAATTCCGGTCGTCCGGTTGGCGGTGAGCGGAATGTAATGAAGCCGCACACCGGCGTGGATCGTCATGTAGTCGACTCCTTGTTCAGCCTGCTCGATGAGCGTCTCGCGGTACACGTCCCATGTCAGCTTCTCCGGCACCCCTCCTACCTTTTCGAGCGCCTGATAAATCGGCACCGTTCCCACGGGGACCGGCGAATTGCGGATGATGTACTCGCGCGTTTCATGAATGTGTTTGCCGGTCGATAAATCCATGACCGTATCGGCGCCCCAACGCACTGCCCAAAGCAATTTTTCCACTTCGTCTTCAATCGATGAAGAAACAGCCGAGTTGCCGATATTGGCATTAATTTTCACATGGAAACGACGTCCGATGATCATCGGTTCGCTCTCTGGATGGTTAATATTGGCCGGAATAATGGCCCGACCAGCGGCGACTTCTTGGCGGACAATTTCTGGATCGATTTGTTCACGAATCGCGACAAACTCCATTTCTGGCGTAATGATCCCCCGTTTGGCGTAATGCATTTGTGTCACTGTTTTTCCGGGCTTTGCCCTCAATGGACGGCGCACGAACGGCAGCGGGCGGACGCCGGCGGTCGCTGATGGCTTCACTTCTTCGACATCGCCGCGCTCAACAATCCAGTTGCGGCGAAGAGGCGGCAATCCTTTTTCGACGTCCGGCTCAAAATGAGGATCGGTGTATGGACCGGTTGTGTCATAGACGCGCACCGGCTCGTTTTCCACCGTTCCTTGCGGCGTTTTCGTCGGCGACAACACGATCTCTCTCATCGGCACGCGCACATCCTTGCGCGATCCTTCAATGTACACCTTGCGGCTGGCTGGAAATGACATGAACGAGCGGATGTTTTCCATGCGGCTTTCCTCCTTTGAAATGGTGGTTGAGACCTGCAGCCGCACCAGCAAAAGAGAGGCAAAAACGGGGGATATTTACGCAAAAACGGGTTCCGCAAAACGAACGGAACCCGATCAAGGCAAAAAGGCCAAATGAACAGCCTGTGCGTCCATCTGTTCCCGCTGCCTGCTTCCCTACGCTGGCATGACCCAGATCAGGTTCAAAGGGTCAAAGAACTTCATCGCGTTCTTTTCTCAGCCCGGCTCCCGGACTCCCCTAGCAGATGAGCGTATAACAATGATGACTGACTTTTTTTATTTTATCAGGCAATTGGCAAAGATGCAAACCATTTTATTCCAAACGTTGACTCCCACACGTCGTTTGAAAGCCCCTCTTTCTCGAAGAAAGCGTCCTTTTCCTCACTCACACAGAAAATTTCTTCAGCATTGCCCGCATCTCGTCCGCCATCTGACCGAGCGATGTCGACGAAGAGGCGATTTCCTCGACGGAAGCCATTTGTTCCTGCGTCGCTGCCGATACGTTGGCCGCACCAGACGCTGACTGTTCGACAATATTGGTCATCTGTTGGAGTGCGTCGTTCACTTGACGAGCATGCTCCGTCATTTGCTCGATGGCGGACGATACTTGTCCAATTTGTTTGCTCACTTGGCCGACCTCCTCGCGGATATGGGCAAATGATTGGCCGCATGCCGCCGCAACGTTCAATCCTTTCGCCACTTCGGCGATCACCTGTTCGGCAGACGCAACTGCCCGCTTCGTTTCTTCTTGAATGTAACCGATCAGCTCGGAAATTTGTTGCGCTGAGCGCGCTGATTGTTCTGCGAGCTTCCTCACTTCGTCCGCGACAACCGCAAACCCTTTCCCTTGCTCGCCGGCGCGCGCCGCTTCGATCGCCGCATTGAGCGCCAACAAATTCGTCTGCGACGCAATGCCGGTGATCGCTTCCGTAATCTGTCCAATCTCGTTGGAGCGCTCCCCAAGCCCTTTCACCACCTGGCCGAGCGTTTGCACATGATCGTAAATGAACTGCATTTGCTCGGACATTTGTCCGATTGACTGCTTGCCGTCCTCTGCTTTCGCCGACGTTTTCTCGGCGCGGTGCGCCACATCTTTCGTATGGCAAGCGACGTCGCTCAATGTTTGGGAAATATCATGCACGGACGCGGCGGTGGTGCGGACAGCATCGGCCTGTTCCTCCGCACTTGCCGCAAGCGTTTCCATCGTTGTCGCAATTTGCTCTGTCGCTTTCGTCGTCTGTTCGGCGACAGCGGCAAGCTGCTGAGAATATTGCGCTACTTCTTCGGCATGATGTTGGATTTGCCCCATCACACTTTGCCAAGCGTCTGCCATATCGTTTAACGACGCCGCAATCGGCCGCAGCTGCTGCACGCGATCAAGCGGTATGCGCACCGTCAAATCTCCGCCTGTCATCTTGCCTAAATGTTCGTTAATAACGGCAATCGGGGCAACAAACCGTCGATAGTTGAGCGTTGCCGAAACGAAGCCGAGCATCGCGCCAAACAGCACTGTAGCAACAAGCGTCCACCAAAATGCCGCCCCGCGAATGCCGTTGACCAGGCATGTGGCCATGCCGATCGCCGCTGTGCCAGGAATGACAACGAACATTGTGCGAATGATATAAGTGCTTAACGACAACCCTTTCTCCTCCTTTTTTCCTATTGTCGAAAAATTTTTGTCTGCTGCTGTAGCATTGACATATTCGTCAACGTGCATTGGTTTTCCTTCTTTAGCGCCCAACCGGACATCCTTTATATGACAGGAGTTCATCAAAAACCCGTGGTGCTAGATAAAATCGAGTAAGCATAAAAATAGCCCTTGCTTGTGGATCTCCTGTAGAATGAAAGTGCTATCCAACATTCGAAAGGAGAATCCCCATGCAAGAGCACTTTCATTTTACTACAGATCAAGCAAAGATTCAAAAACAATATGCAGTCATTTTCTTTTTTGTTTCTGCCCAGCTGTCACAAATTCAATTCTATCTTCAACGTCGCAATCGTCATTTGGTGAAACAAGAAGATACGGTGATCATTGCTATATAAGTTGCAATAAAGATTTTCCGATTGTTCGATTCTGTTTTCCTTCATAACAAGTCATTTTGATAGAATGCAGCGGGCGTTCTACTGGATGTAAAACAAAGTTTCAACTTATATAGTAATGTCTCCGCTTTTTCTAAGCAAGTAGCACTTTGCGGAGTGCAAAACGGAAATGTATTACAATTCTTTCTTCATATAATATGAAATTCCTTTGTACGTTTCCGTGAAAAACGACCTCCCAATCGAGGCTGGGAGATCGTTTTCTTTAACCGCTATGCTTCATTTTTCTCGTTTCCTTATCAAACAAACTGTATACGACAGGGATGACGAACAATGTCAAAAAGGTGCTGCTAATTAAGCCGCCGATGACGGTGATGGCCAATGGCTGGTTCATTTCCGCTCCTTCGCCAATGCCAAACGCCAGCGGCAGCAACCCTAAAATCGTTGTCAAGGCCGTCATCAAAATCGGACGGACGCGCAATTTCACCGATGTGACAATCGCATCGTAGCTCGCCAAACCTTTTTCTTTCATTTGATTAATGTAATCAACAATCACGATCGCGTTGTTGACGACGATACCCGCAAGCACGATGACGCCGATAATCGCCATAACGCTAACTGGCGTTTTCGTTGCCATTAAGCCAAGCGCGACACCGATGGCCATCAGCGGCACGGTGAACATAATGACAAACGGATATTTCAGCGATTCAAATTGCGCCGCCATGACAAGGTACACGAACGTAATCGCTAAGGCAAAGGCAAGCAGCAAATCACCCAACGCCGATTCTAACAATTCGCGGTCGCCGCCAAAGACGATTTCCGTCTCTTCCGGAAGATGCAATTTCGCGATTTCTTTATCGACAATCGCGGACATCTCCCCTAAATTCGTCGTGTTTTTGTATTTTAATGTAAACTGAACGGCGTATTGCTCATCGATGCGATGAATTTGAACCGGGCTTTTCCCGATCGTAATATCCGCAATGTCGCCAAGCGGAATAAACGTGCCGTCTTGCTTTTTGATCAGCAGTTTTTTCAAATTGTCGACCGAGTTTTTCACCGATTCGTCGTATTCGACGTTAACGTTGTACAAATTCGACTCTTTATCAAGCATGCGTGTCGCCGTCACACCGCGTGTCATATCGTTGACCATCGTCGCCACTTGCGCTGGAGTAAACCCTTGCGCGAGCGCTTTTTCGCGATCGACTTTGATTTGAATTTCGTCGACTGTTTCCGAAATATCGGTCGTCAGTTCGTTCACTTCATCGAGTTTGCTTAAGCGGTCGTATATTTTTTCCACCGCTTTTTCCAGCCGCGCTTCATTCGTATCTTTCACGCTGAACACAAGCGTATTCGGCGTACTTCCTGCAGTCGATTGCAAGTTGATCGATACTTCCGCCGTTTGATTCGCTTTTTTCGCTGCCTGTTCCATATCGTTCTTTATGTCATCGACAACGTCAAATACGGAACGGTCTCGCTCGTCCAAGTCTTTCATTTTCACATATATTTCAGCAACATTGCTTTGCGATGTACCGCGGAACGCCTGCTCCTGCGTCGAGCCGATTAAGCTGACATACGCATCAATTTCTTTTACTTTTTTCAACTCGTCTTCAATGGAAGAAACAACCTTTTCCGTTTCGCGGAGGGCGCTGCCGTTGGCAAGGTTGACGCGGATGGAGAAAAAGCCTTCATCCGTATTCGGCAAAAACTGCATGCCGACTTTCGTAACGCCAAATAACCCGAAAGCTAACGTACCGATCGCAAGCAACAACACAATGATCCGATGGCGCAGCGACCATCTCACTATCTTGTCCAGACCGACAAGCATGCGCGAAGACTGGCGTTTTTCCTCGATGTTTTCGCGAGGCGGTTTTAACCAGCGGCTCGCCAGCATCGGCACGACCGTCAATGCCACGAACAATGACGCAAGCAAGCTAAACGAAATCGTTAACGCAAATTCGGTAAACAAATCGCCGATTAATCCCGTAATGAAAATGACTGGTACAAACACGGCCACCGTTGTCAACGTGGACGCGGTGATCGCAGCGCCGACTTCTTTTACCCCGTCTCTTGCCGCTTGTTTCGGATCTTTCCCCATTGATAAATGGCGGTAAATATTTTCGATCACGACAATCGAGTTATCGACGAGCATTCCGATACCGAGCGCAAGACCGCCAAGCGTCATCATGTTTAACGTAAAATCAGCAAAATACATTAACACAAACGTCACGATGACCGAATACGGAATCGCGATGCCGATAATAAGCGGGCTTTTTGCACTGCGCAAGAATAAAAACAGCACCAGCATCGCGAATACTCCGCCAAGAACGAGCGACTGAAAAATGTTCTGAATCGTCCGCTGAATAAAATCGCCTTGGTCAAATAAAACATCCGCATGAACCGCCGAAAATTTTTTCGTATCCAACAATTCGTTCAAGCGTTTTTCGAACGCTTTCGACACTTCTGCTGTATTGGCATCCGCTTTTTGCAGCACGCTTAATAATACAGAAGGCTTCTCGTTCGTGCGCGTAATCGTATCTTCTTTTTCCGGCACAATCGCAATATCGGCGATATCTTGCAAACGAACTTTTTCGCCGTTGAGCGGATTCACCGTGACAACGAGCTGTTTTAACGTATCAATGGAGTCGATCGTGCTGATAATCCGGGTCGTTAACTGCTTATCATCGATCACGACCGTCTCGCCTGGAAGCGAAATATCGTTGGCGGAGATAAAGTTGGCAATATCTTGCTGGCTCAGCTTATACGTTTTTAATTTCTCCTGGTCCAACAGCACCCGCACGTTTTTCGTCAACGTGCCGGAAACATTCACACTGGCGACCCCTTCTACCTTCGTCAGCTCTGCTCGCAGCTGATCCGCTAATTGTTTTAAAAGTTCCTCGTTCCCTTTCTTCGATGTTAATGTTAGCTGAATAATCGGGAACTGTGACGGGTCAAACTTCAAAAACCGCGGCTTGTTGACATCATCCGGAAGCGCCGTCTGATCGATCCGCTGCAATACATCGTTTTGCACATCATCAATCGATGTCGACCACGAAAACTGCAGCAAAATCAAATTAGAACCTTCCTGCGATGTCGATGTGATCGACTTTAGCCCAGGCAATGTCGACAAATTCGCCTCCAGCGGCTTCGTGACTTTCTCAAGCACTTCCTTCGGTCCCGCCCCTGGATAGCTCGTTACGACCACCCCGACTGGCGGATTAATATCCGGGATCAGCTTCATCGGGATATTGAACAGCGACACTGCTCCTAAAATCAACACTAAAATCATCGAAACGAGCGTAAAAACCGGTCTTCGTATCGAAAAGTCACTGATTTTCATCGTCTTCCCCCTCTTATGTAAACAAAAAAGTTTTCTTCTATAAGCCGCATCCACCACTCCCATTCGCGCCGTCCTCATCCATGGCGGCGGATGGAGATGTAGACGCTTGTCCATCGATGCAAAGCGATCAATAACAGTACAACCTGTTTGCCTAGCGATTTAACACATCCTCGTGTTCACGCAGACGGTAGTGGTCTTCCGCTGGACACATCCGCTTCCGGCCGATCGATTCATAAATGATTCCTGCCTCGCGCGCGCTTTCTAGGCTGTAACAATTCCGGCCATCAAACACGAACGGCGTTTTCATTAAGTTCGCATATTGGCGGACATCAAATTGCCGGATTTCCGGCCACTCCGTGAAAATAAAACAAATATCTGCGTCCGTAATCGCCTCTTCGATCGTTGAACAATACGTGAGCTCCTGCGGGAATACGCGCTTTGCGTTTTCCATCCCAACCGGGTCCCACACTCTTACATTCGCGCCTTCCTCCAATAAGATCGCGATATTGGCGAGGGAAGGGGCCTCCCTGATATCGTCCGTTCCCGGCTTAAACGTAAGGCCTAACACCGCCACCTCCAGTCCGCGAAAATGGCTCACGTACGTTCTCGCCTTTTCGATCAATTTGACTTTTTGAGTTTCATTTACTTCCATCGCCGCTTGCACCGTTTTCAGCTCATAACCGTGACCGTCCGCAAGCCAGCGCAGCGCTTTCGTATCTTTCGGAAAACACGACCCGCCATAACCGATGCCAGCACGCAAAAAGCGGCTCCCGATTCGCGGATCCATTCCCATTCCTTTCGCGACGTCTTCGATATCGGCGCCCACCATTTCGCATACATTCGCGATTTCATTAATATACATAAGTTGAAACTTTGTTTTACATCCAGTAGAACGCCCGCTGCATTCTATCAAAATGACTTGTTATGAAGGAAAACAGAATCGAACAATCGGAAAATCTTTATTGCAACTTATATAGGATATTTTCAAGGCGAGAAAAACGTTGGATACGTATTTCACCATTTCCGCACTTTTCCGGTCTGTCACGACATAAGGAAGATAAAACGGATCGTACAGCTCTTTCATGACCTTCTCCGCATGCGGCGATTCCACGCCCAGCACAATTCTCGATGCATGCAGCATATCTTTGACTGCTGTCCCTTGCGATAAAAACTCGGGATTCGCGGCAACCTCAATGTGGACAGGGTGCTTCTGATGTTCATATATCCAACGTTCCACTTCATCGCTCGTACCGACGGGGACGGTAGATTTCACCGCCACCACACAGTCTTTTTCCGCTGTCTGGGCGATTTGCTTTGCCGCTTCCTACACATACCGCAAATTCACCGATCCATCCGGCTCTTCCGGAGTGCCAACAGCGATGATGATGACATCTGCCCGCCGATACGCTGCCGCATAATCGGTCGTAAACAGCAGCCGCTCGCCATTTTTCCTTATTAACTCCTCCAACCCTGGCTCATAGATCGGCGGCTTCCCGCGCTGAAGCAGCCTCACTTTTTCCGCATCGACATCCACGCACACCACCTTGTGCCCCTTTTCCGCCAGACACGCGGCGGTGACAAGTCCTACATACCCCGCACCCGCTACGGCAACATCCATATTCGATCACACCTTTGATGGTTTACTCCGCTCGCAAATGCGATTCATGGCATATGGCCATCCAATAACCCATCATTTCTGCCAAACGCTCGCATTCGTCCATGATATTCTCATTCATATATGAAGTTATTATAACTGATAATGAACCTCTTTTGCATTTTCCGTGATTGTGTATGTAAGTGCAGATCCATCATATGGAATTCCATGTGAGTGTTCTAAAGGTTTATTCGATTTACCTATTTATGACGAAATTCATTGTTTTTTGTTGATTTTATTATAAGTTACTAATGTGCTTGATACTTCTAATTATTGAAAAAACAAAAAGGAGAGCCGTCCACTTCTGACTGTGGCAAGCTCTCCTTCTCTTTGGTAAAACTCGAAAAGGAACAATGCGCTACACCGGTACTATTTCATCCACTTTCGCACTTCCTCTTCGGTAAGGCCAGTGAGATCGGCGATGTCTTTCGCTGTCATTCCTTTTGCCGCCATATGGCGAATCATTTTCTTCCGTTCTTCCTCTCGTCCTTCTTCCCGCCCTTTCTTCAATCCTTCCTCTAGTCCTGCACGCCGCTCCCCAAGAAGATTGGAAAGCTGATCGCGCAGCCATTTTAAACGCATTTCATACGCATATCGGTTTTCCGGACTGACACTTAGCTTTTCCCATTCTTCTAACGCTTCGCGAATTTCTTGTTCATTCATCGCCCACTCCTCCAATTCGCTCCACATCGTTTCATCTAATCTGCTATCACGGCCGTCTACCACCGATAACATCATCAGCCACGGCACTTCTGCTGACTTTTTCATCTCCCGTCTATATTTCTTCCATTGTACCATAAACTGCGACAAATCAATCGCATGGAATTCGATATGAGCACTCCAAAGGAAATGTTCCTCATCTTCACGTAAATGAAACACGGTATGAAAACGGTCTGTTTCATGAGGAAATAAAGGGTAGTTGAGGATCGTAACCATAATGGTTGGAGGAAGTTCGGAATACACTTCTTCAACCAAAATCACTTTTTTGCGCTTGTAATGGTGTCGGTGATACACTCATCATACTTCCCGGCCATGCTCCTACTATCTCAAGTACCGGAAACGCAATCGACTTCTCCCCTCACCCTGACTGTTATACTATTTTAGCAATTTCCCAACCCCATATACGATTCTATTAGAACAATGTTGTCTCTTTGCTTCTAAAGATAGAAAAAGACAGGATACTCCCACACCCTGCCTTTTCGTTCATTATTCAAAATAATTGCGAAGCCCAGTGGAAATCGCGCTTGTCACTTCCTGCTGGTAACGATCTGTCGCAATGATGCTCGCTTCCGTCGGATTGCTCAAATATCCTAATTCTACTAGCACGGACGGAAGCTCGTTTTCGCGAATCACGTAATAATCTCCGAAACTCGCCCCGCGAAACGGAATCGACATCATGCGGGAAAACGGATGTTCCAGCGACAATGCAAGCAAATAGTCGGAAAACATATCATAGTAACCCGTGGTGCTAGATAAAACTCAGACAAGCATAAAAATAGCCCTTGCTGGCGGATCTCCAGTAGAATGAAAGTGTCACCCAACATTCGAAAGGAGAATCCCCATGCAAGAGCACTTTCATTTTACT
>NZ_JBREBQ010000050.1:0-16794 GCF_052906625.1 Geobacillus sp. CCR
CCGTACAGGGTCTAAGCCACCATTAAGCATAACGTCCTGTTGAACTGTTTGCGCCTATTCTTCATTATGGGAAGAAAAGGGGGATTTTCATGCCCGGGTGGAGAGCAAAAATTGCTCATGGAACTTTTCCGCGCAAATACACTTCCACCACTTGATTCGCCGGGTCAACGATCCAATATTCCTTCACCCCGGCCCGCTCGTACGCGATCCGTTTGTCCATCCGGTCGATTTTGGCCGTGGCGGGGGACAAGATCTCGACGACCAAATCCGGAGCCCCGACAATGCGGTTTTTTTGAATTTTGTTTTTGTCGCAGATGACGACAAGATCGGGGCATACCCAGTTTCGGACGTTTTCATCCATCCATCCCTTGCGATGATCTTCGAAAAGATACACATCGATCGGGGCGGCCAACACGCGGCAATCCTTCCCACGAAGATGCATCCCGAATTCAATGGAAAGTTGAAGCGAAACTGATTGATGTTCCGGTGTCGGCGACGGCGCCATGCTAATGATGTTCCCGTCCAAGACCTCGCACCGTTTTCCTTCCGGCCATGTCGCATACTCTTTGTAGGTCATAGGGGCCTGTTCCTTTTCTGGTGAACCCATATCCTCCACCTGCCTCCTAATTTTATATTGATTATACATCATCCATTCCTGTGTCTTGAACGATGTTTATTCCTCTTCCCGAACGAGCGGCAGGCGGACGAATACGGTCATCCCGCGTCCAAGGTCGCTGTCGAACCAAATCGCGCCGTCATGAAGAGAGACGATTTGTTTGACGATGGCAAGCCCCAAGCCGGTGCCGCCTTCTTTGCGGGTGCGGGCGCGGTCGACGCGGAAAAAGCGCTGGCCGAGAAGCGGGAGCTGGTCTTTCGGAATGCCTTTTCCCGTGTCTTGGATGACAAGCTCGCCTTCCGCTTCCGACAAGCGGGAAAGCCGCACCGTCACCGCGCCGCCTTCCGGGGTGTAGCGGATGGCGTTGTCAAGCAAGTTGCGCACGACTTGTTCGAGCCGGTCGGCGTCGCCGTTGACGATGATGTCATAGTCCAACTCGCACGCCAACTCGATCCGCTTTTGCGAGGCGATCGGTTCGTACGTGGCGATGACATCTTCGATCACTTGGGCAAACGCCACCGGCGCGCGCTCGAGCGGCACGCTTTGCCCTTCAAGGCGCGCCAGGTCAAGAAGATCGCGCACCAGCCGCTCCATCCGCTCCGTTTCGCGGTGGATAAGGCGAAGGTACGCCTTTTCTTCTTCCTTCGTTTTCGCGAGGCCAGCAAGGAGTGCTTCGCTGTATCCTTTCATATAGCTGAGCGGCGTGCGCAGCTCATGCGAGACGTTCGCTAAGAACTCGCGTTTCCGCTCGTCTTCTTTAGCAATGGCGTCCGCCATTTGGTTGAACGCCTCCGCCAGGCGGCCGATTTCATCATCGCTCCGCACGGGGATGTCCGCTTCGTAGCGTCCTTCCGCCATGCGTTCTGCCGCTTGTTCCATCGCTTGGAGCGGCTCGGTCATCTGCCGCACCATCCGTCGGCCGACAACCAAAAGCGCGGCGGCGAATATGGCGGCCAACGGCCAAAACGCGGCGGCCGCCCGCTTCGTTGCTTCCTGAACGTCGGCTAACGGCAAATACAAGTAAATCGCTCCTTCAAGCCGCTTGCCGTCCAAAAGCGGAACGACGACCGCCATCACGCGGCGTCCGAACCGCTTTTCGTATCCCGTTTTGACAACAGGCTTCCCGGCTAACAATGTTTCCCGGTCGCGGCCGCTGACTAACGCGTCATAGTGGACCGGAAACGGAAAGCAGGCGCTCAGTTCGCGCGGGTTGTCGATCAACAAGATCGTGGCCGTTGATTTTTCGTCATACCATTCGATTTGACGGCGATATGCCTCCGTCACCGCCCCGCCGCGATAGTCGCGGGCGAGGCTCGTCCCTTCCGCGATCAACGTTCGCTCAACTTCTTTCATGTACACCGTCCGGTAAAAATAATTCAGAAGGCCAAAGGAAAACGCCAGCGTCGCCACGACCGCGGCGCCGATCGCCAGCCATAGTTTTTGTCCTAACCGAAGCCGTTTCATGTTCATCCCTCAAACTTGTAGCCGATGCCCCATACGGTTTGGATGTGGCGGGCGGCGTCTTTCAGCTTCATGCGCAGCGTTTTCACATGCGTATCGACCGTGCGGGCGTTTCCTGTATAATCATATCCCCACACTTTGACGAGCAAATCGTCGCGGCTGAACACCTGGCCGCGGTGTTTTGCCAAAAACAGCAGCAGCTCAAACTCCTTCAACGTCAGCTTCACCGCCTCGCCGCCAACGGTCACGGTTCGTCCTTTTTCGTCGATGGCAAGGTCGCCAAATTGCAGCCGGCCGTCATTCTCGCGGACGCGCTGCACCCGGCGCAACACCGCCTCAAGGCGGGCGATGAGCTCTCCTGGGCTGAACGGTTTGACGATGTAATCGTCGCCGCCAAGCTTCAATCCTTTCACTTTATCCCATTCTTCGCCAAGCGCGGTCAAAAACAAAATCGGCACGTCCGACTGCTCGCGGATGCGGGCGCAGACGGCGAATCCGTCCTGTTTTGGCATCATGACGTCCAACAGCACGGCATCAACCGGATGTTGCGAAAGCAGCACCAGCGCTTCTTCCCCGTCCCCTGCTTCGAGGCAACGAAAGCCGGCGTTTTCCAAATACATGCCAACGAGCAGGCGCATTTCTTCTTCATCATCGACGATTAAAACGGTTCGTTCGCTCATGTTCGTCCCTCCCGAATGAATAGCTGCAGCGGGCCGTCTCCCGTCTTCCAACGGGCAAGCGGACGCAGCGTCGCCTCATCGACCACGATGATTTCATCGCTGTCATAACTCGCAATATACAAACGGCTTCCTGCCGCTTCCATGGCAAACGGATTGGCGCCGACAGACGCCGAAGCGAGTTTTTTTCCTTCTTTTGAA
This sequence comes from Geobacillus sp. CCR, assembly GCF_052906625.1. Taxonomy (NCBI): domain Bacteria; kingdom Bacillati; phylum Bacillota; class Bacilli; order Caryophanales; family Anoxybacillaceae; genus Geobacillus; species Geobacillus sp. CCR. The sequence goes on from NZ_JBREBQ010000050.1 coordinate 2,956, forward strand.
AACTGATAGATCGTGTTCGAACCGTGGCTTAGCACAAACACGCCGCGGCCTGTTTCGACAAAATCAACCGGCATGATCGGGGCGGCAATCGTCCGCAACAAGCGGCCGTCTTGAAGCGAATAGACGTGAACATTCTTCTCCACCTTGTTTCCGCTTCCGTGTCCGCCGACCCACAGCTCCCCTTGCCGCTCGCGCATCAATCCGCCTAACGCCATCTTCGGCACAGAAAATGAGCGAATGACACGGAGGCGGCTTGCATCAATGACAAAGGCGCGGCCGTCTTGAAAGTCGATGGCATACAGCTCCGTTCCCTGGCGATTGACAAGCAGCGTCATCGGGGAGCGTCCGACCGAAAGGCGGGCGATCTCTTTCCCGTCCCGGCTCACAACGCGCACCGCGTGATGGGTGCTGTCGCCAAAAAACCACGTGCGGCCATCCGGAGATGGAGCAGCGCTCACAATGCCGCTTCCTATTTTCCATTCGCCAAGCAGCTTCCCGGTCGCGAGATCGTACCGATAGACGCCGTCAAGATCCCGCCCGTACAAAAGAAGCGTCCGGCCGTCCGAGCTCAACGCCCCGCCTTGAAACGGTTCGTTGATGTTCCAACGGGCGATCTTGCCGCCATTTTCCGCGTTCAAAAAGGTGACCGTTTCCGCTTTGACATCGAGGCTGATGACGACAGAAAGCGAATCGGCCACCGGGGGAAACGACGGATTGGCGCAGCCGCTTAGCAGAAAGAAGCAACACAACAACATCCATACGCTCGCTCGTTTCATCTCGTTTTTCTCCTTCGCACGTTCGTTTCTGTCCTCATTATACATCACATTTGTGAAAGAAGTTTGAAATCGCGCCACGCAAAAACCCCCACCGCCAACCGATGGCGATGGGGGAATCGTTAATAAATCGGCGTGTTGTCTTTGTTCATGTTTTCCAAAATCGCTTTGACGCGGGCGAGGAAGCGGCCGCAAATGAGGCCGTCCAAGACGCGGTGGTCGAGCGACAAGCATAAGTTGACCATGTCGCGGATGGCGATCATGCCGTTTTTGACGACCGGACGTTTGACGATCGTTTCCACTTGCAAAATGGCCGCTTGCGGGTAGTTGATAATGCCCATCGACTGCACCGAGCCGAACGCGCCGGTGTTGTTGACGGTGAACGTGCCGCCCTGCATGTCTTCCGGGCGCAGTTTGCCGGCGCGCGTTTTTGCCGCCAGTTCAGCGATTTCGCGGGCGATGCCTTTGATCGTTTTTTCATCGGCGTGCTTGATGACGGGCACGAACAAGGCGTCATCCGTCGCGACAGCGATGGATATGTTGATGTCCTTGCGCTGAATGATCTTATCGCCCGCCCACACTGAGTTCAACTGCGAGAATTCTTTCAGCGCTTGGGCGACCGCCTTGACGAAGAAGGCGAAATACGTCAAATTGAAGCCTTCACGCCGCCTGAACTCGTCTTTGATGGCATCGCGGTAGGCGACAAGATCGGTGACGTCGACTTCGACCATCGTCCAAGCGTGCGGCGCTTCGTGTTTGCTGCGGAGCATGTTCGCCGCAATCGCCTTGCGCACCGGGGTGACCGGAATTTCGATGTCGCCCGCTCCGGCTTCGACGTTCGGGGCCGCTGGTTTGATCGGCGCTGCCTGCGGCGCGGTTGGCGCGGCCGCGGCAGACGGTTGAACGGTTGCGGCGGCTGTGGCCGGTTGTTCCGTTCTCGGTTCCGCTTTTGGCGCGGCTTGTTCCGCCGCCGGTGCCGCTCCCGCTTTCGGAATTTGTCCAGACTCAATGAGCTTCAGCAAATCTTTGCGCGTCACCCGCCCGCCAAGGCCGGTGCCTTCGACTTGTTCGAGGTCAATGCCGTGTTCCTGAGCCAAGCGGAGCACGGCCGGCGAATAGCGGCCGTTGTTTGCCCGGCCGGCCTTTTTCGGAGCGGCTGGCTTGGCGTTGTCTTCTGCTTTCGGCGCTTCATCCGCCGGCTTCGCTTCCGAAGCCGGTGCAGCGCCTTCGACTTCGATCGTGCAAATCGGCGCGCCGACTGGGAGCGTCTCCCCTTCTTTGGCGATCAGCTCGCGGATGACGCCGGCAAACGACGACGGAATTTCCGCGCTCACTTTATCGGTAATGACTTCAGCGATCGGGTCGTATTTGTTCACTTTGTCGCCCGGGGAAACGAGCCATTTGCTGATCGTGCCTTCCGTGACGCTTTCCCCGAGCTGAGGCATCGTCAATTGTTCGATGGCCACATCGATACCCTCCTATCTCTGTTGCAATATCTTTGCCGTGACGTCCCCACGCCGTCTAGGGTTGGCTTCGAGGCCGGCGTTTGTGGGGAATCCCTTCATTAGGATGGAATGATTCCCTAACCGAACATCCCATGTTTTCCTGACGCCTCCAAGCTGGAGACGCCTTTTGTTCATCTGTTAAAACGCCGCTAATTCGCGCATTGCTTTTTCGACTTTTTCTGGATTGATCATAAAGAATTTTTCCATCGTCGGCGCATACGGCATGGCCGGAACGTCCGGGCCGGCGAGGCGCATAATCGGCGCGTCGAGATCAAACAAACAATGCTCCGCGATAATGGCGGCGACTTCGCTCATGACGCTGCCTTCTTTATTGTCTTCCGTAATGAGCAGCACTTTTCCTGTTTTGCTCGCCGCCTCGATGATCGCTTCTTTGTCGAGCGGATAGACGGTGCGCAAATCGAGCAGATGGACAGAAATGCCGTCTTGGGCGACGCGCTCGGCCGCCTGCAAGGCAAAATGGACGCACAGCCCGTACGTGATGACCGTGATGTCATCGCCTTCACGCTTGACGTCCGCCTTGCCGATCGGAAGCACGTAGTCGTCCTCCGGCACTTCCCCTTTAATGAGGCGGTAGGCGCGTTTATGCTCGAAAAAGAGCACCGGGTCTTCGTCGCGAATCGCCGCTTTCAGCAGCCCTTTCACATCGTACGGCGTCGACGGCATGACGATTTTTAACCCAGGCTGGTTGGCGAAAATCGCTTCGACTGACTGCGAATGGTACAAAGCGCCGTGAACGCCGCCGCCGTATGGGGCGCGGATGACGATCGGGCAGTTCCAGTCGTTGTTCGAGCGATAGCGGATGCGCGCCGCTTCAGAAATGATTTGGTTGACCGCCGGCATGATAAAATCGGCAAACTGAATTTCGGCAATCGGGCGCAGGCCGTACATCGCCGCGCCGATGCCGACGCCGACGATCGCCGACTCGGAAAGCGGCGTGTCGATGACGCGCTCTTCGCCGAACTGCTCGTACAATCCTTGCGTCGCTTTGAACACTCCGCCTTTCCGGCCGACGTCTTCTCCTAACACAAACACGCGCGGGTCGCGCTCCATCTCTTCACGAATCGCCATCGTAACCGCATCAATATAGGAAATAACAGGCATCGTCGATTCCCCCTTACTCCTCGGCATACACGTAGCGAAGCGCATGCTCCGGCTCGGCGTACGGAGCCTTCTCCGCGTAGTCGGTCGCTTCGTTCACTTCTTTCATGACGCGCGCTTGAATGTCCTCGTCAAGCTGGTCGGTCAAAACGCCGGTTTCTTTCAAATAGTTGGCAAACGACACGATCGGGTCTTTGGCGCGCGCTTCGGCGAGCTCTTCTTCCGTCCGATAGACGCGGTGGTCATCGTCCGACGAGTGCGACGTCAGCCGGTATGTCACGGCCTCGATGAGCGTCGGCCCTTCGCCGCGGCGGGCGCGGTCGGCCGCTTCTTTCACGACTCGGTACACTTCAAGCGGATCGGTGCCGTCGACCGTATAGCCCGGCATGCCATAGCCGATGGCGCGGTCGGACACCTTTTCGCACGCGAGTTGTTTCGAAATGGGCACGGAAATGGCGTACTTGTTGTTTTCGCACATAAAGATGACTGGGAGTTTATGAACGCCGGCGAAGTTCGCCCCTTCATGGAAGTCGCCTTGGTTCGACGACCCTTCGCCGAACGTGACGAAGGCGACAAAATCTTTCTTTTCCATTTTCGCCGCCAGCGCAAAGCCAACCGCATGCGGCACTTGCGTCGTCACGGGCGATGAACCGGTGACGATCCGGTTTTTCTTTTTCCCGAAATGCCCTGGCATTTGCCGGCCGCCGGAGTTCGGGTCTTCCGCCTTGGCAAACGCCGCCAACATCAATTCTCTCGGCGTCATGCCAAACGTCAGGACAACGCCCACATCGCGGTAATACGGCAAGACATAGTCTTTCGTCCGGTCGAGGGCGAATGCCGCGCCGACTTGCGCCGCTTCCTGCCCTTGGCATGAGATGACGAACGGAATTTTCCCCGCGCGGTTTAACAGCCACATCCGTTCATCGAGCTTGCGGGCCAAGAGCATCGTTTCATACATTTCCAACACCGTGTCATCGCTTAATCCAAGCGCCTGATGACGGTTTTGCGCCATCGCAACAACCTCCCTTAGATTCACATAGTCAACCAATGATCACGCGCCGCGCGCATACGGCGAAATCGGTTAAAAATGAATAGCTTTGCCATCGACCGCCAGCGCCGCTTCCGCCATGGCCTCTGACAGCGTCGGATGCGGATGGATCGCATGCGCCACTTCCCACGGAGCCGCATCAAGCACGCGGGCGAGACCGGCTTCGGAAATCAAATCGGTCACGTGCGGCCCGACCATATGGACGCCAAGCAGATCGTCCGTGTTCCGGTCGGCGATGAGTTTCACAAACCCTTCCGCCTCACCGAACACAAGCGCCTTGCCAATGGCTTTAAACGGAAATTTGCCGACCTTGACATCATAGCCTTTCGCTTTCGCCTCTTGTTCGGTTAAGCCGACCGCCGCCGCTTCCGGACGGGTGTAAATGCAGCGGGGCACCATCGTATAGTCAATCGGCGCTGGGTTGTGCCCGGCCAAATGCTCAATGGCGACAATCCCTTCATGGGCGGCGACATGGGCAAGCTGCAGGCCGCCGATGACATCGCCGATCGCGTAAATGTGCGATTCTTTCGTTTGGCCGAACTCGTTCGTTTGAATATACCCCTTCTCCACGACAATCTCGGTGTTTTCCAAGCCGATCCCCTCAATGTTCGCCTGCCGCCCGACGGAAACAAGCATCTTGTCGGCCGTAAACGTTTTCCGCTCGCCTTGATGCTCCGCTTGGATCGTGACGCCGTTTCCTTTCTCGAGCGTTTCCGGCAGCACTTTCGCTCCCGTGACGATGTTGACACCGCGGCGGCGGAGCAGTTTTTCCATTTCTTTTGACACGTCTTCATCTTCTGTCGGCAAAATGCGATCGGCATATTCGAGCACCGTCACGTCAACGCCGAAATCATTAAGCATGGACGCCCATTCCATGCCGATCACACCGCCGCCGACGATCAAGATGGACGAGGGGAGCGTCTCCATTTGCAACGCCTCATCGGACGTCATCACGAATTCGCCGTCCGGCTCGAGCCCCGGCAGCGTGCGCGGGCGCGAACCGGTGGCGATGACGACGAATTTCGGGACGAGCATTTCGTTTTCGCTGCCGTCGTTCATTTCGACCGACACCGTCCCCGGCAGCGGGGAAAAGATCGACGGGCCGAGCAGGCGGCCGGTGCCGGCGTACACATCGATTTTCCCTTTTTTCATCAAATGCTGCACGCCTTTGTGGAGCTGCTCAACAATCGCCGCTTTGCGCGCCTGCACTTTGGCAAAATCAAGGCGCACGCCGTCGGCGATGACGCCAAACGCCTCGCCGTTTTTCGTTTGTGCGTACACTTCGGCACTGCGAAGCAGCGCTTTGGACGGAATGCAGCCAGCGTGCAGGCACGTGCCGCCGAGCTTCCCTTTTTCCACAACGGCCGTTTTCAACCCGAGCTGCGAGGCGCGAATGGCGGCCACATAGCCACCCGTTCCTCCGCCGAGAATGACGACATCGTATTCTTTTGCCATCTTGCCTTCTCCTTTCTGTCCGTTGCCGCATCAGCGCCGGGCTGGAACCGGCGAAACGGCCTTGCCTGGATACACTTTTTCCTCTTCTTCGCCGCGCAGGACGCGAAGCGCGCCTTCAGCGAGCGCCTGCAGTTCGTTTTCGCCCGGATGGACGATGACATCGGCGATCCATTGCACGCGGCGAGTGATCTGTTCGACAAACGATTTGCCATACGCCAGTCCGCCGGTCAAAATGATGGCGTCGACTTTGCCGGAAAGCACGGCGCTTGCCGCACCGATTTCTTTCGCCACTTGGTACGCCATCGCCTCATACACGAGCTTGGCCTTTTCATCGCCGGCTTCGATCATTTTCTCGACTTTCACCGCATCATTCGTGCCAAGATAACCGACAAGGCCGCCGCCGCCGACGAGCATGTTCATGATCTCTTCGCGGTAATATTCACCAGAGAAGCATAAAGCAACCAAATCGCCCGCTGGCACCGTCCCGGCGCGCTCCGGGCTGAACGGGCCTTCGCCGTCAAGGCCGTTGTTGACATCGACGACCCTTCCTTGCTTGTGGGCGCCGACCGTGATGCCGCCGCCCATATGGGCGACGATCAAGTTCAGTTCGTCATACCGTTTCCCAAGCTGCTTGGCGACGCGGCGCGCGACCGCCTTTTGGTTTAAAGCATGGAAAATGCTGCGCCGCTCAATGAGCGGAAATCCGCTGATCCGGGCAATTGGATCGAGTTCGTCGACAACGACCGGATCGACGATAAACGCCGGGATGTTTAAGGCCGAGGCGATCTCATGCGCCAAAATGCCGCCGAGGTTGGACGCGTGCTGGCCGGAATATCCGCGCCGCAAATCTTCAAGCATCGCCTCATTGACGCGATACGTTCCGCCTTCGATCGGACGGAGAAGCCCTCCGCGGCCGCAGACGGCGCTCAACTTCGATAAATTGATTCCTTCTTCATCCAGTGCTTGCAAAATCGTTTGCTTGCGGAACTCATACTGGTCCGCGATCGTTTTATATTGCCGAAGCACGTCCGCCTCATGGCGGATCGTTTTTTCGAGCAATGGCCGTTCGTTTTCAAAGACGCCGATCTTCGTTGAAGTCGAGCCTGGATTGATCGTTAAAATGCGAAACTTCTGCTCTTCCATCGTTGCTGTCCCTCCATCATCCGCCGGCGGGGCGGAAGGCCGCCCCTCGCCACTATTAGCGGGCGCGGCGGCGGCTTAAAATATGATGGCCGTTTTGCAAAAATTGGCTGCGCGCTTTGCGCATCGTTTCAATTCGTTCTTCGGCCATCCGGTCAGCGGCCACATACGTTGGAATGTTGTCACGCTTGGCGATGGCAAACACTTTTTCGATGTTGTCATAAATTTGCTCGATTTTTTTCATCGCCCGTTCACGGTTGTAGCCGTACAGCTCATCGGCGACGTTGATGACGCCGCCGGCGTTGATCACATAATCTGGTGCATAGACGATGCCCATTTCATGGATCATGTCGCCATGGCGCGGCTCTTTCAGCTGGTTGTTCGCCGAGCCGGCGATCACTTTCGCTTTCAGCTGCGGAATCGTTTGGTCGTTGATGATGCCGCCGAGCGCGCATGGAGCAAAAATGTCGCACTCCACGCCGTAAATGTCGTTCGGGTCGACCGCTTTCGCCCCAAATTCCTCGACCGCGCGCGCCACCGCTTCCTTGTTGATGTCGGTAACGATGAGTTTCGCTCCTTCTTCGTGCAAATGGCGGCATAAATGGTAGGCGACATTGCCAACCCCTTGGACGGCGACAACTTTTCCTTCAAGCGAATCGCTGCCAAACGCTTCCTTCGCCGCCGCTTTCATCCCGCGATATACGCCGTAAGCCGTGGCCGGCGACGGGTTGCCGGATGAGCCGAATTCCGGCGAAATCCCGGTGACATAGTCCGTTTCCTGATAGATGATGTCCATATCGGCAACGGTCGTGCCGACGTCTTCCGCCGTGATGTAGCGGCCGTTCAGCCCTTGAATGAACCGGCCGAACGCGCGGAACATCGCCTCGTTTTTATCTTTGCGCGGATCGCCGATGATGACCGTCTTGCCCCCGCCTAAATTAAGGCCGGCGGCCGCGTTTTTGTACGTCATGCCGCGGGCGAGGCGCAGGGCGTCTTCAAGCGCCTCTTCTTCCGAATTGTACATCCACATGCGCGTCCCGCCGAGCGCCGGGCCGAGCGTCGTGTCATGAATGACAATGATCGCCTTCAATCCGGATTCTTTGTCTTGGCAAAACAACACTTGCTCATAATCATATTTTTCCATATATTGAAACAGTTCCATCACTGATGGCCTCCTTCATCTATTTCATTTTGCTGCCGAACAAATAGCAAGCGCCAACGAATACAGTTTGCTTTCCGCCGAGTCGGCGCGCGACGTCAACACGATCGGCGCCTTCGCCCCAGCGATGACTGCGCCGACGCGTGCGTTCGCAAAATAGACGAGCGACTTATACAGCATGTTGCCGGATTCAATGTCCGGCACAAGCAAAATATCAGCCTGTCCAGCCACTTCGCTTTCAATCCGCTTATGCTTCGCCGCCGCCAGCGACACCGCGTTGTCCAACGCAAGCGGTCCGTCAACAAGGCAATGTTCGATTTGCCCCCGCTTTTGCATCATTGCGAGCGCCGCTGCATCAAGTGTTGCCGGCATGGCCGGATTGACCGTCTCCACCGCCGCCAGCGCCGCGACTTTCGGGCGCTCGATGCCGATGGAGCGCGCGATGCTGACGGCGTTGTTGACAATTTGCACCTTTTGCTCCAAATCCGGAGCGATGTTCATCGCCGCGTCGGTGACGATGACAAATCGTTCAAACTCCGGCACCTCAAAAACAGCGACATGGGACAACACCTTCCCAGCGCGCAACCCATACTCCTTGTTCAAGACCGCTTTCAGCAGCGTTGCCGTCGGCACATGCCCTTTCATCAACGCATCCGCCTCGTTCAAATGGACGGCGCGCACGGCAAGCTCTGCGGCTTGCCCGATCGAATTCGCATGAACGACATCGACGTCGGAAAAGCGGGCGCATCCTTTTTCCTTCAACAGCCGTCCGAGCCGCTCCCGATCGCCATAAAGCACAAAGCGTCCGAGACGGTGTTCGAGCGCCATCGCCACCGCTTCAATCACTTCTTCATCTTCCGCCGCCGCCACGGCCACCGTCCGGTCCTGGCATTGTCTTGCTTCTTGCACTAACGATTCAAGCTTCATCATCTGCACCAACCTTTTCTGCAAATCGTGCGGCACAGTCTTTTTATGCAAAAACTGTGCCAACCAAAAATGACTGAAAGCGCTTTAAAACACACTACCTTCGCAAACAGATATGTGCAATATTCTTCACTCCGCGCAAATTATTGCATGATATTTTTGTCAAGCCCGTATTTCTCCAGCTTGTAATATAAATTGCGCACCGAAATGCCAAGCGCCCGGGCCGCCGCTGTTTTATTGCCGCGATGGCGGCGAAGCGCCTGCTCAATCAAGCTCGCTTCGTATCGGCTCACCATTTCCTCAAGCGGCCGAATCTCCTCTTCCGTTTCCACTCGATGAGCCGGCACTGACGAAGGCGAAGCGAGCGGCGGCAAATGCGTCGCATCGATCATCACTTCATGAAATTTCATGAAAATCATCGCCCGCCCGAGCACATTTTCGAGCTCGCGGACATTTCCCGGCCAATCATAGGCAAGAAGCTTCGCCATCGCTTCATCCGTGACACCTTCGACGTTGCGCCCGTAATCTTGGTTCAGTTTCTGGATCAAACGCCGGCAAAGAGCTGGAATGTCTTCCTTGCGGGCACGCAGCGGCGGAATATAAATCGGCATCCGATTGAGCCGATAGTATAAGTCTTCGCGAAAGGCGCCTTCGGCAATCGCTTTTTCAAGGTTGACGTTCGTGGCGGCGATGACGCGGACGTTGATCGGGATCGGCTTCGTCCCGCCGACGCGGACGATCTCCCGCTCCTGCAAGACGCGGAGCAGCTTCGCCTGCGTGCTGGCCGACAGTTCGCCGATTTCGTCAAGGAAAATGCTTCCGTTGTTTGCTTCTTCAAACAGCCCTCGCTTGCCTCCGCGCCGCGCGCCGGAAAACGCTCCTTCCTCATAGCCAAACAGTTCGCTTTCCAATAATGTTTCCGGAATGGCCGCGCAGTTGACGCGGATAAACTTGTTATACTTTCGGTCGCTCGCGTTGTGAATGGCGTGGGCGAACAGCTCCTTGCCCGTCCCTGATTCCCCCCGCAGCAAAATCGTCGCCGGTGTTTTCGCCGCCAGCTTCGCCTGCTCGATGGCAACCTTCATCTCTTCCGACTCGCCGACGATGTCGGCAAACGAATATTTCGCCTCGAGCGTGCGGATGATTTGCCGCGCCCGATTGAGCTCAGTCGTCAGCCGCTGAATTTCTGACACATCATGAATGACGCCGACGCTCCCTTTCAATACGCCATCAACAATAATCGGCGCAACATTGACGATGACATCCCGGTTTTTCGGGCCGACTTTCATGCGCGCTCCGCGCACCGGGCGGCGCGTTTTCAATACTTGCATATGCATGCTTTCCCCTTCGGCGATGTCGGCGGTCGCCGGTTTGCCGATGACGTCTTCCTCTGTCAAACCGGTGAGCCGTGTATACGCCGGGTTGATCAAAATACCGTTCCCATTTTCATCGACGACGGAAATCGCCTCTTCCGACGAATAGATGATCGCTTCGAGCATCATGCGGACTTCTTTTAAGTCGGTGATTTCTTCCGCCAAAGCGACAAGCTCGGTGATGTCCTTGAATACCGCGAGCGCCCCAAACAGTTTGCCATTGTCATCGATGATCGGGATGCGGGTGGTGATCAATTTTTTTCCATTGGCCAGCTCCACTTCTTGATGAAACTCCGTCTGCCTCGTTTCGAGCACGCGCGGCAAGCCGCTTGACGGCAGAACGGTCAAAATATGCTTGCCGATCACTTTGTCTTTATCGACTTCAAGCAGCTCCGCCGCGCTTTGATTCATATCGGTAATGTAACCATATTCATCAACGACAATCATGCCATCGTGGGACGAATGAAAGATGAGCGCGCGCCGAGCCGCTTCGCTTTTCAATTTGGCGATGAGCGCTTCTTTTTCTTCAACGAGCTCGGCCATCATCTGCGCGACTGCACTTGGGACAATATTGGCTCCCTCTGGCGCCAATCGACGGATTTCCTCAAGGACATCCGCCCTGCCCGTCGTTTCAATGATCAAATCAAGCGGCTCGGCCATCCATGGACGCCAGTCGCTCGCAGCAGCGATGCCCCATTTTTGCGCCAGTTGCACCCCCGGAGCTTGTTCATCGACGTCAACAACCGCCACAACGTCAAATCCCGACGCCCCGTGAAGCAGCTTCAAAAGCGACATTCCGCGCGAGTCAGCCCCAATGATCATCACTTTTTTCATGTCCATTCACCACACTTTATAGTATGCCAATTTTTGCAGACACTTTTATCATACTTGATTTGCTCTTTCCTTGACAAACGCCCAATAACCGCTATGATAGTCGATAAGGCTACTCTTTTCGGAAAGGAACGCGATCGCGATGGGGCGAATGATTGCGCTGTTGATTTTAGTCATTCCCGGGCTTGGAGCGGCGCTTGGCATCAAATGGATGCGCGATGCGTTGTTTGGCATCAACGGGCCGCTGTTTTCTGCCTTATGGCTGCAATTTCTCGCCGGGCTCGCGCTGTTTGCCGCTGGGCTGGCGTTTCTCGGCGGTTTTTTGCTGCACCGCGACCGGAAACGCAACAAAGTGCAGGCGCGTTTTCAACGAAAACGAAAAACGCCTTGACCCGGAACGTTGATGCCTATTACACTGGGAAAACATCCATTTCAAGGCAAACAAAAAATGCCTTAACGTCTCTCGTTAAGGCGTTTTCTCTTTCCATTGCTTCGCTTGGCGCGGGTAGTCGGTGAAGACGGCGTCAACGCCATAAGCAAACATCGTTTTCATCACATTTCGCTTATTTACCGTAAACGGGCGGACCGCCACCCCGCGCCGCCGCGCTTCGGCGGCAAATTCCGCCGTCACCGTCCGATAGTGCGGATGCACCCCGTCGGCGTTCATGGCACGCACATACGTCCATGGGGCATACAGCGGCTCAATGTACAAGAGCGCCGTCTCGATTTCCGGTGCAAGCGTTCGGCAAAGGCGCATGCTATGATGATTGAACGATGACAAAATCGTCCGCTTCTCAAGCCCATAGCGGCGCACGAGGGAGATCGTTTTTTGCTCAAGCGTTTCGTAGGCGATGAGGCTATTTTTCAGCTCGATGTTGACCGCCATCCGTGTTGATGACAGCCAAGCAAGCACTTCCTCAAGATGCGGAATCGGACAATGGCCGTGTTTGCCGTCCCACATGGCCGCCGCGTTCAATCGGCGCAGTTCGCGGTACGTGATGTCTTTCACCCAGCCGCTGCCGTCCGTCGTCCGGTCGACCGTTTCGTCATGAATGACGACCACTTCGCCGTCTTTTGTGAGCTGCACATCCAATTCAATGCCGTCCGCTCCCGCTTTTTCCGCCTCGATAAACGCCGCCATCGTATTTTCCGGGTGCGTCCCCGCCGCCCCGCGGTGGGCAAAAATCAATGTCATTCTGCCTTCTTCCTTTCGCATTTATTCGCCGTTCAGCCAACGAGCTGGCCGAAACCGGCGGTCGTTCGTTATACTAAAAATAATACTATGAACAAACGAGGTGGAGATGATGCAGCCGTTGAAAATTTCGCTGGAAACAGCGCAAAAGCTGGCCAAAGCGCTCGGCGTGCCGATCGAGCAGATCATGCATATGCCGCCGCACATTTTGGTGAACAAGCTGCTGGAATTGGAGAAAAAAGAAAAAGAAAACGACCCATCTTAACCGTCTGGCCCTTGGCGGTAAAGCCGCCTCTGTGCACCACACCGGCGCAAGCCACGTTCCCCCTTTTTTCGTTCCAGCAAGCCGCCAAACGGCAAAAAAGACGCCCCCGATTGCGGAGCGTCTTGCCGCTTTGGCTATCATTCGTTTTCCGTTACGATGCTTTATGCTCAAGCCGGAGCTTATCGGCCACCATGGCGATGAATTCCGAGTTCGTTGGTTTTGCTTTCGACATGCTGACGGTGTAGCCGAATAAGGAAGAAATCGATTCAATGTTGCCTCGGCTCCAAGCCACTTCAATCGCATGGCGGATCGCCCGCTCTACACGGCTGGCGGTTGTGTTATATTTTTTCGCAATGTCTGGATAAAGCACTTTCGTAATCGATCCGAGCAATTCGATATCGTTATATACCATCGCAATCGCTTCACGTAAATATAAATATCCTTTAATATGCGCTGTTGCCGCCCTTATTCTGCATATAAACCGAATTTTAAAACATAAAATCAGAAAAATATTCGGATTTTAACCAATATAACTTTTCCATCTCACCGCAATTTATCGGTTATAAACACAGAATTTGTTGGTTTACTTTTATTATATGTTTACATAAATATTGAGACAAGCTATATTCCAATAAACATGAAAAATTCTTGTCAATATCTTTTGGTTGAAATATTTATTTATACACCATCCTCATTAGATAGTATTACAATGTGCAATTATCCCACTCAGGGCTTGAATATATTCCCCCTATGCTACTTCATATACTGTTGTTGAATGTTATTCATGTAAATTTTTGGTTACTCTTTATTCAACTATCGTTTCCCGTTAGCCATCCATCTACCATGTTTCATGGCACCACAGATCATGGAAGAAAATCTGTTCTTCCACGGGAGTTGAACAAGTTCACAATTAAATTAACTTCTTTACTGTAAATTATCACTTTATTTCCGCACAAAAAAGACTCTTTTTTGCACATTCCTTCGGAATATCCCTCTCCCCCTTTCCGAAAGAATGTGCTAAATTTTTTGTGAATTATTTCGGAATGGGACATGGG
>NZ_JBREBQ010000051.1:0-15568 GCF_052906625.1 Geobacillus sp. CCR
CCATGTCCCATTCCGAAATAATTCACAAAAAATTTAGCACATTCTTTCGGAAAGGGGGAGAGGGATATTCCGAAGGAATGTGCAAAAAAGAGTCTTTTTTGTGCGGAAATAAAGTGATAATTTACACAAAGATCAATGCCAAAATTCATAACTGTATATCGTCTATAAAAGTGAAAAAGGAATTGTAAGAGAATATTCAATTGATAAAATAGTAATAGGAAATATTGATAAAAATGTTATCTTTTATGATAAAATCTATGTTAGGTTCGTCCTAGTTTTAGTCTGTTTAACAATAGCTGAATAGGGGATCTACATATGAGTAGTAATCAAAACTTAGAAAATAGTATTAAAAGAGAAAAACAGTTTGAATTTTTAAAAGAGGCGATTAATGATACGCAAAATACAATCCGATTTATTGATTCTAAAGCAAGTGCTGTAATCGTATTGTGGTCTATAGTTATCACAGCGTTAGTTAGTACTTATAGTAAATGGATAGAGTGGCTTCGTCAGTTCTATAAGAACGAGGGGCATTTGGAGATATTATTTATTACTTTAATACTCTTAGGAATGGCAATTTGTTTTATTTTAAGCCTTTTACTAGTTTATCGTACACTTTTACCAAATAATTCTCCTGTAGAACATCTAAAACTCAATGAAGTTAACCTAAAAGAAAACTATTTTATATCTTCAACAGATAATAAAATGAGTTTTTTTGACCTCTTTAGACGAAATCCCAAAATAAAACTTCGTAAGCCAACAAAAGAATTTATTTTGGATATTAAACAGCTAACAGATGAACAGATCATTGAAGAGATGGCAATTGAATTACAAAAAGTTTCTGCTATACGGTTAATAAAGTTACAAAGGGTAAATAAGGGAATTTTCTTCTTTTTAATCTTTATTGCACTCCTTACTACTTTAATTGTTTATTCACTGATATCGAATTTTATTCAAGTTACAAACTTTAGATTTTTCGGTATTTCAGTCAATGTTGAATTGTTTATTTACCTTTATTTAGGCCATAAGATAGGTGATTATCTTTTACAATCCGATAAACAAGCTAAATCAAAACAAAATTCTTGGTATTATTTACTAGTACATTGCGCTATCTATTCTTTATCAGTTATTGCAATTCCTTTTATTTTTATGGGTTATTTTAATTTGGCTGCTTTATTTTTTGTATTTATAACACATGTGGTAATAGACCAAGGAGCATTGCTTCGTTTTTGGATGAAGTACATAAAAGGAATTAAAGATCCTGACACTGAGGAAGTAACTATGGTTAAGTTAGAAATTGATCAGACTTTTCACTATATTGTAATCGGTATTATTTCAATATTAGGATAAACTTGTTAAATAAATACTTAGTGGAGGTGTTTACCTTGGCTAAGAAAGTGAACTTGTCAAAATTTATTCGTAATAACAGGAAATATGACATAAAAACTAACCCGGTTGACGTAATCTTTGGAAGAATAACAAAAAGCTTTTTTAACGAAACTCAACAGAGAGAAATTAATCAAGTAGAGGATATTATAGAACAGGAATTGAATGAAGATTTTACAATTGGAGGTCACCCGAAATATGATGAATTATTAAGTAAGGTTAAGTCATATGAAGATTTTAGTGTTCACAGAGTTAGTGATGTTAAGTTATGTTCGATTTTCGTAGATTTAAGAAATTTTACAAAGCGAGCTTTGTTTATTGATTCAGCAAATGTCGAAACAATAGATGACATTGCAAATTTAAAGCAAAAAGCAATATCCACTTGGATTAAATTAGCCCGATATTATGATGGCCATATCCATTCAATCACAGGCGATGGTCTGATGGTACTGATGGATAAGTTAGATGAAGAAGACGAGGAGTGGACAATTGGGGCAAGGAGTTTATTATTTAGTTTAAGAGTATTGGAGAGTGCAGATATTTTAAATGATTACTTAAAAGAGTTTTTAAAAGAAAAAGGAAAAGAGCAGTATGCTAATAATCCTGACAATCTAATTAATATCAAAATTGGTATTGAATACTCACCTAAGACTTTGATGAATCCACAAGGGGTTATTGTTAATGATAAAGGGGAAAATAAAGCTGTAGGAGAGGTAAAGGCAACTTCATTCGAAATTGACTTTTCTGCCAAAGTGCTAAGTAAATATAAGGAAGCTTTAAATGGTTTAAATGATAATGATGCTAAAAATAATCGATTAATCCTGTTTGGTAATCAGTATAAAGAATTGATGCAGTTTTTGGATAGTGAAATTGAAGTGAAAAAAGTCGATTCTTATAAGAGAACAATGTATGATGTAACTGAAACTAGAGATATATACTCGCTTGATACAAAACCTATTAAAAGAAATATATTTACTATTGAAGATGTTGCTGATATATGTGATGTAGAAGAACAGAATGAAGATTTTGCAAGGGCATCCGTCATAGCTTTACAAGATAGCGGTGAAATAAAACATGGAAACTAAAAAAGAAATTTTAGCTGAGTTTAAACGACTCGGCTTTTCTCTTATTGACGAGAACAAAGTTTTTGGATCCATTACTTTTGGTGAAATATCCATTGAAGTTACAATTTGTATTGATCAAGATTTTCCTTTTAAAGCTCCAATTATTTTTTTAGAAACTATTTCTGGAAAAAAAGAGTTATATAAAAATATACCTTATAAATGGAGACACTTAGATGAATGGGTATTGAGCCAAAATCCAAGGGATTCAAAGTTTACAATATGCTGCTTACATAATTGGGTTCCTCAAGGAAAGAATAATGCCAGATTTATTTGTGATCGAATTTATAGTTGGCTGAAATCAAATATAACAGAAACTTGGGATCCAGAAGAAGATTTACCAACTTCAAAGATTATACCAAAGCAAGCGACGGTTGCAAGATTAATTCTAAGTAATGAATTTATAGAATCTTGTATGAAAGAGTTAAAACCAAAAGAAAAAAAACTTTATAAATTAATCCATTCTAAATATAAATTTAAGGGTACAGGGGCAACTTCGAGAAATGGCGTGATTTCCAATAAGTATGCTTTAGATGATATTGATTTCAACAATCCTTACATTTATTTTTTCTCAGACGATAGGGAAACCAAAAGTACATGTCTAGATTATCTTATTAATATTAAATCAGACGGCGGATTCAATCATGCTGATTGTCTTGTAATTCGCCTTCCTTCGTGGGCTCGATTTAAAACTCTATATCAATTGTTGGAATATCTAAGGGTGAATGAATATATTACTTCGAAGCTAGTTAGAAAATATAACAATTTACCTATAGTAGTTATCTTTAGAGGAGATAAAGGACGTACAGAAGTCGTATCGTTTCTTTGCGATAAAGAAATATTGAATCAGAATGGAAGTATGAAGGTTCAAATGATTAGCATAGATACGATACCTAAAAGACAACCAGAGATAGGGTTAAATGTAGGACTGATAGGAGTAGGCTCACTTGGCAGTAACGTTGCAAGGCTCTTGGTTAATAAAGGAGTAAAAACTTTATACATGTCTGATCATGATATGTTAAAGCCAGAAAACTTAGGTGGACATATCTTACCCTCAATGTTTTTATATGCAAACAAGGCTGACGCTGTTGCTAATTATTTAATGCACCACTTAGTTAAAGAAACAGAGATATACTCTGGTAATAATGATGAGGAAGTTTTTGAAAAAGCAGATCTCCTTGTTGTAACCGTAGGAGATAATGAAGCTTTTAATAAACTAGCTTTTAATAAACTACAAAATTATAAAAAGCCGATTATTTGGGCTTGGGTTTCGCCTCATAACATTATTCACAAAATGGTAATAACATCCCAAAAAACAGGTTGTCTCAACTGCTTCTTTTTACTTGAAAAGAAAAATGAAACACTAAGGCAAATTAACGAAAAAGTAAATGAAGAACTTTCTAAATTGGATATATCCTATATTGATTTATGCGGTAACCCACATACTGTATCATTCCCTGAGCGCATGGCAGATTTTGCAGCTAAGATTGTCGCTACTATTAGCCTTTATGCAAAAACTAAAAGATTTGAATTTGACTATTTGGTTGAGTACTGGGATGTCAATACATCTATTCCTAAGATTTTTACTGGATTGTTAAATGTTCAAGATGAGTGTGGATGTGAAGGTAAAGGGAGAGAAAATTAATGTATAGCTTTTACTTGGAGATGGATGTTTTTAGCAAGCTCTGTTCAGCAACAAAAGATAATCCTACGATAGAAAATGGAGGACTGCTTTTTGCTAAGTTTAAGCCTAAAAAGTTAATTGTCACTGATGTTATCAATGCAGGACCTTTGAGTAAAAGAAATAAGTATGAAATAATTCTTAATAAAGAGGAACTTCTAACACAAGCACTAGAACTAACAGGAAATGCACGATATTTTGTTGGTACATGGCATTCGCATCCACCTAATGCTTCTCTTCAACCTTCTTTGATGGATTTAACTACTATGAAAAATATCGGAAAAAATCTAGTAAATGTATATCCACCTGTTTTTCTGATTGTAAAGTATGTAAATAATAAGCTTATTTTTCAGGCTTATTCGCTAAACGAAAAACTTGAAATTATAGGAATTTATTTTAAGAATATGTCTAACTTAAAAATCTCCGAGTTAGATTAATATTTAATAACATTTAATTAGACTATTATTCATGTAATAAGGAATGATGTTTCTTAATAATGGGCTGGTAATTAGAGCGGTTATTTATTGGAGGAATTGAATCATAGTGGGGGATAAACATGATATCAAGCAACTTCGAATTCTTAAAAGATAAGTGGGAAGTTCTCGCCCGTGTTGGGGAAACGGCGGAACGAAATGTATATCAAAATCCAAACGTGACGATTAGTGAGTTAAGAAAATTTGCAGAAACGATTACAAAATATATTTTAGCTTTAGAAGAAATTAGGGAAGAACGTGGAACTGATCAGCAAGAACGTCTAAGAGTTCTGTTTTACGAGCAAATTATCCCGAAAGAAATATATGACTTATTTACGGTCATTCGGTTGAAAGGGAATGAAGCGGTACATAATCCGAGTTATGGAGAAGTAAACGAAGCAAAAGCTTTATTGCATATGGCGTTCCGAATTGCAGTTTGGTTTATGGAAGTGTATGGCGATTGGTCATTCCAAGCTCCAGAGTATATCGAACCGACACCACAAACATCTATATCAGCAGATGAGTTGGATCATGTAGTTAAGTCATACGAAGAAAAGCTTGCTCAATTGGAAATAGAGCTTGAAAAGATACGGAAAGAACAGCTATATATTAGCAGTGAAGAAAAGCAAAAACGACGTGAATTTTCTCAACGTGCCATCGCTAACTTTGAATTGACGGAGGCAGAAACCCGTATTCTTATTGACCAACAATTACGAGATGCTGGATGGGAGGCTGACTCTGAAAAGTTACGGTTCTCCAAAGGAGTTCGTCCGGAAAAGGGGCGAAACATGGCAATTGCGGAATGGCCTTTAAAACGCGGTTACGCTGATTACGCGCTATTTATTGGCCTTGAACTAGTGGGAATCATTGAGGCGAAACGCGCCAGCAAAGATATTCCATCCGACATTGAACAAGCAAAAGAATATGCAAAATTAGTCGTTCGACATGGTAATGAAGTGATCCATGAGCCGTGGGGAGATTACTTTGTTCCATTTCTCTTTGCGACAAATGGGAGACCATATCTAAAACAGTTAGAGCAAAAATCAGGCATTTGGTTTTTAGATGCCCGAAAATCGACGAACCATCCACGCCCGCTGCAAGGCTGGTACACTCCTCGCGGGTTAAAAAAATTGTTAGAGCAAGATGTCGAACGTTCGGAACAATTTTTGCGTGATGAAAAATTTGATTATCTGAAATTAAGACCTTACCAAGTGAAAGCCATTCAAGCTGTTGAAAAAGCACTGGAAGAGAAAAAACGCAGTATTTTAATCGCAATGGCAACCGGAACAGGGAAAACGAGAATGGCAATTGGTCTCATTTACCGATTGCTCAAAGCAAAGCGTTTTCATCGAATTTTATTCCTTGTCGACCGAAAAGCGCTAGCGGAACAAGCAGAAAGTGCTTTTAAAGAAAGCAAGATGGAAAGTTTTCATACGTTCACCGAAATTTATAGCTTACAATCGTTATACGATCAAAAACCAGATGACGAAACGAAAGTGCATATCGCTACCGTACAAGGAATGTTAAAACGAATTTTTTATAACGACCGCTCGGAAGACATCCCGCCTGTGGATCAGTATGACTGCATTATTGTGGACGAAGCCCATCGCGGTTATACGTTAGATAAAGAAATGGATGAGGTGGAACTGCAATTTAGAGATCATCAAGACTATGTCAGCAAATACCGCAAAGTGCTCGATTATTTTGATGCCGTCCGCATCGGATTGACGGCGACGCCGGCACTTCATACGACGGAGATCTTTGGTCCGCCTGTCTTCACGTATTCTTATCGGGAAGCGGTAGTGGATGGCTATTTAGTCGACCATGAACCCCCGTATCAATTTGAAACGGTGTTGAAAAAAGAAGGGATTACGTGGGCGAAAGGGGAAACGGTCGATGTGTATGACACGGTGACAGGAACGATTTCTCAAGAGTATTTAGAAGACGAAGTCAATATTGATGTGTCTCAGTTTAACACAAAAGTCATTACGGAAAGCTTTAATCGTGTCATCATTCGTGAATTGACGAAATATATTTCTCCGGATGATGAAGGAAAAACGTTAATTTTTGCTGCCACTGATGATCATGCTGACTTAGTCGTTCGCCTTTTAAAAGAAGAGTTCGAAAAACTATACGGTGAAGTCGAAGACAACGCGGTGATGAAAATTACCGGTTCGATTAAAGATCCTTCTGGTGCGATCCGCCGTTTTAAAAACGAAAAATATCCAACAATTGTCGTTACGGTTGATTTGCTGACGACGGGTGTGGACGTGCCGGCGATTACGAATCTTGTCTTCTTACGGCGTGTTCGCTCGCGCATTCTGTATGAACAAATGTTAGGACGCGCAACGAGAAGATGCGAAGAAATCCAAAAAGACCATTTTAAAATTTTTGATGCGGTTGGGATTTATGAATCTTTAAAACCATATACAAGCATGAAGCCGGTTGTAACGCGTCCGAATATTTCGCTGACTCAATTAGTCGAAGAATTAGAGGGACTAGAAAAAACGGAACATCTTCAATATCAAAAAGAACAAATTATTGCCAAAATCCAGCGGAAAAAGCGGAAATGGTCCGATAGGCAGCACCAAGACTTTAAAGTGCTGTCCGGGGGCAAAACGGTCGATGAGTTTATCGATTGGGTAAAAGCCTTGCAGCCGGATGAATTACCTGTACAATTAAAAGAGTACAAGTCGATGTTCCGCTATATGGATGAAAATCGCTACCGGGAAAATAAGCAATATATTTCTAAACATGAAGATAAGTTGATTGCGGTAAAACGCGGATACGGAAATGCGGAAAAGCCAGATGACTATTTGCAATCGTTCGGTGAATTTATTCGCAACAATATGAACAAAATCCCAGCTTTAATGATTGTTTGTCAACGTCCAACCGAATTAACGAGAGAAGAACTGAAAAAACTGCTGCTCGAATTGGACCAAAAAGGCTTTTCCGAGAAAAAACTGCAAGCGGCATGGCGGGAGGCGAAAAACGAAGACATCGCGGCGGACATCATCGCCTTCATTCGCCAGCAAGCATTAGGCGATCCGCTCATTAGCCATGAAGAACGAATTAAAAACGCCATGAAAAAAATTTACCAAATGAAAGCATGGCCGCCGGTGCAAAAGAAATGGCTCGAACGCATTGAAAAGCAATTACTGCAAGAATATGTTCTTCATCCAGATCCGGAAAAAGCGTTTGAATATGAGCCATTTAAAAGCCACGGAGGCTTTAAACAATTAAATAAAATTTTCGACGGACAATTAGCTCACATCGTTCGGGAAATTAATTACAACTTATACAACTATCATTCTAAGAAGGAGCAAGCGTAGATGAACAACAGAGAAATCGTCCAAAAGCTATGGAATTTATGTAACGTGCTTCGTGATGACGGCATTACCTATCACCAATATGTGACAGAGTTAACGTATTTGCTGTTCTTAAAAATGATGAAAGAAACTGGTCAAGAATATATCATTCCAGAAAAATATCGCTGGGATTCGTTAGTAGAAAAAGACGGGATTGAACTAAAAGAGCATTATCAACAGTTGTTACTTGATTTAGGAAAAGAGGAAAATGAATTATTAAAGCAAATTTATACGGACGCGACATCGAATATTAGAGAACCAAAGAACCTAGAAAAAATTATTCAATCCATCAATAACTTAGATTGGTATAACGCGAAACAAGAAGGTTTAGGTGATTTGTACGAAGGACTGTTAGAAAAGAACGCGAGTGAAGTCAAATCGGGAGCGGGGCAATATTTTACGCCTCGCGTCCTCATTGATGTCATTGTAAAACTGGTCAATCCGAAGCCGGGCGAGCGCTGCCATGACCCTGCTGCGGGGACATTCGGCTTTATGATCGCGGCGGACCGTCATGTTCGTGAGCAAACGGATGATTATTTTGATTTGTCACAAGAAGAAATAGAGTTCCAAAAATATAAAGCTTTCTCGGGAGTGGAGCTTGTAAGAGATACGCATCGCTTAGCGATCATGAATGCGTTGCTTCATGATATTCATGGAGAAATCCTGTTAGGTGATACCCTCTCATCACTTGGTGAAAGTTTGAAAAATTATGATGTGATTTTGACGAATCCGCCTTTTGGAACAAAAAAAGGCGGCGAGCAGGCAACACGAACTGACTTTACCTTTAAGACATCGAACAAACAGCTAAATTTCCTGCAGCATATTTATCGAGCGCTGAAACCAAACGGGAAAGCCCGTGCTGCGGTTATTTTGCCTGATAACGTATTGTTTGAAGGTGGAGTTGGTGCTGACATTCGTCGTGACTTAATGGACAAATGTAATTTGCATACCATTTTACGCTTGCCGACAGGGATTTTTTATGCCCAAGGAGTGAAAACGAACGTCTTATTCTTTACTCGCGGGAAAACAGATGTCGGCAATACGAAAGAAGTATGGGTGTACGATTTACGTACAAACATGCCTTCCTTCGGTAAGCGGAATCCGCTAACTAAAGAACATTTTGAAGGATTTATTAAAGCTTACACAGCAGAAGACCGCCGTAAAGTCAAAGATGAGCGCTGGAATGTCTTTACTCGTGAAGAAATTGCGAAAAATGGCGATAGCTTAGATATTGGTCTAATTGCTGATGAATCCCTGTCCGTCTACGAAAACTTGCCAGACCCAATTGACTCCGCAGAAGAAGCGGTGGAAAAATTAGAAATAGCTATCTCTTTATTAAACGAAGTCATTGCCGAATTAAAAGCTGTCGAACAACCTAATAGCTACCAAATGACTTCTAAAGAAATACTAAAAGTGGCAGAAACATCTGAGGTGCTTGAAAAATGAGCAAAAAGAAACAAAAGTCTATCGAAGAACTACTCGAAGAAGCGTTAGTACCTGAAGAAGAACAGCCGTATCCAGTGCCGGAGAATTGGGTATGGGTGAGACTAGGTAGTATTACTAGGTTTATTGACTATCGAGGTAAGACACCTAAAAAAACTGAATCAGGTATAAGACTAATCACCGCTAAAAACGTCAGGATGGGTTATATTCAAGACGAACCTAAAGAATTTATTAGTGAAAAAGATTATGATTCATGGATGACTAGAGGGATTCCAAATGTGGGTGATATATTATTTACAACCGAAGCACCTCTAGGGAATGTGGCTCAATTAGATATTAATGAGAAAATTGCGCTCGCTCAAAGGATTATCACAATCTCCCCTTATCAGCCACTTGAAAAGACTTTCTTTAAATATTGTTTAATGAGTCCACAAATGCAAGCTCTAATTAAAAGTAACGCTACTGGAACTACTGTTTCTGGGATAAAAGCGAGTAGGCTAAAGGAAATAGAGGTGCCTTTAGCTCCCTTAAACGAACAAAAACGCATTGCTGAGAAGGTCGAGCGGCTTTTTGCTAAGCTTGATGAAGCAAAGCGGTTGATTGAAGAAGTAAAAGGGTCGTTTGAACTTCGCTGGGAAAGCATTTTAGACAAGGCATTTCGAGGAGAGCTAACTAAAAAATGGCGATCTAAGAACTCAATGACTGAAAAAGCTGATGATATTTTTAAAGAAATTCAAAAGGTCTATAAAAAAAGCAACAAAAAAGATGAACACGAAATTAATCCACCTTATCAAATCCCTCAAAATTGGAGATGGGTTAGATTAGGTGATATTGTCGATATTAACCCACCTAAGAAGAAGTTAGCGGATATAGAAGATGATCAAATTTGCACATTTATTCCTATGACTTCTATAAGTGATAAAACTGGTGAAATAGAAAATCCAGAAATTAGGGAATATGCTAAAGTAAAGAAAGGTTATACATTTTTCCTTGAGAATGACATTCTTTTTGCCAAAATAACTCCATGTATGGAAAATGGAAAAACAGCTATTGCGCAAAATTTAATAAATGGGTTTGGATTTGGATCAACAGAGTTTCATGTAATTAGAACAAACTCTTATATTAACATCAAGTTAATATATTATTTACTTCGATCTAAAAAATTTAGGATGGAAGCTAAAAAAGAAATGACAGGCGCAGTAGGTCAACAACGTGTACCAAAATCATTTTTAGAAAATTATTTATTTCCATTACCCCCAAAAAGAGAACAAGACAAAATTGTTGAGTTATTGGATAAGTTGTATGTTAAAGAAGTCGAAATTAGTAAAATAGAGACATTAGAAGGGGAAATAGATTCACTACGCCAATCTATCCTTAACAAAGCCTTCCATGGAGAACTTGGAACAAATGATCCAACTGAAGAAAGTGCAATAGAGCTTTTGAAGGAAGTTTTAAAATCCAGATAAAGGAAATTGAGTATACAACAATTTTGTCACTTTTTAATCGGCTGATTCAAAAAATTGTAAAATGAGTATACAACTTTTTTGTTACACCGTTCATGTCTCTGAACGGTGTTTTGCTTTTTCAATGGACTTTTCAGTATACAACTTTTTTGTCACTTAACAAGACTGTTGTTGAATGACAAAAAAAGCCTTATACTCGCGATCGTATCGAAGCGAAACAAATTCAATTCAGTTTGATTGGCAACGAGGATGGGATTCCAATTAGGGAGAAGGAAATAGGATTGAAGGGAATCGAGAAAGGTACCTAAAGGTGCTTTTCTCGATTTTTTATTTGGAACTAAAAGAGGAGACCTTCATGTCGCCAAACTAGTCATAGAAGAAGGAATCTGCTAAAGCCGGATAAAATCCAAATATAGCGGGAATAAAATTCCCCCTTCAAGATAAGCCCTACTGCAGCTAATTGAGTTTCTAAACTTATTTAGTCATATAAAAACTGCGCCTCCATTGGTTAGTGGTGTCTAACAATTGGAGTGCAGTTCATGATAGGTCATCATTTACCAGAAAAAAGTAGGAACCCTATACAGTTGATAAAGCAAGGCTTCGCAAAGGGATAAATTGGAATAGTAACAAAAATTTCATAATATAAGGAGTTTATCAAGATAAAAATATGGTATGATTTATAGAAAATGGATCTCCACCACAAAATGTACTTGACAAAAAAGTTTTTCATGATGAAGATGTAAAAAAAAAGATAGGTTTCCATTTTTGGTTATTTTTGTTAAGTTGGAAGGGACACTACCATGCTTCTTCCTAAAAGTCAAGTACATCTTTCGGTGATGAACCTCTTTATTGAAAGATGCTTATACATACATATAAGGAGGGTTTTTATGAAGGATATCCGAATGACGGTGGTCCTTACGTTGTTGTTGCTATTGGTGCTAGTTGGCTGTGCCAAACCGAAAGTGGAGCAAACGGTAAAATTAGGTGGTGCGGTCAAAACAATCGGTGACCTAGTGGTGCTAAGCGGAAACAGCAATCTGCCAAAAGGCGCCGTCGTGCAAATTGTGATGAAAGAAATCGAGGGGGGCAAACAGGTACTCGAGGAAAAAGTAAACGTTGGGGAAGACGGAAGTTATTCATGGAGCGCGAAAAGACCGGAGCGAGCTAAGGAATATGAGCTGGATGTGATGTTTTTGCCAGAACTGCAGCCGAAGCACGTAAAAGAGAAGTATGGTGAAAAGGGAGAGCTTATCAAAAAAGACTCGTCGGGCAGAGTAGAATATCAAACAGACGGACAAACCTATGTAGGAATTAAAATGTATGACCGCATCTTGAAAATAGGCGATGGAATGGGAGGACAGCAATCCATGTTAGCAGAAACATTGCCTCCCCCGGCACCATCTTATTAAAATGCAAGCACTGGCAGCTTACAGCCGAAAGGAACATCAAGCAATCGGTTGCCCATGCTCCGAAGGAGGGGGATCAGCCTTATGAAGAAATGGAAACTCGCCTTGACGGTGCTGGCGGATTTGTTGCTTACCATTTTCACGATTATGGCGATTATCGCGTTTGCGCAAAGCTATTCCTTGTTTCCGAGCCCGCAAATGGTCACGGTATTTTGGCAGCAATTTCAGCAGCTGTTTTGGAGCTTTTTTTCTATTCGTGATATAACGGTTTCGCTCTCGCAATGGCACAATGCTCCCCTGCTCTCAACGATGATGGAGCCGTATGCCTATTCCCTTATTATTTTATGGGGGGCGCTGGCTGTTTCCTTCCTTATAGCCGTTACGGGAGCCTACATCTGCTTTTTGCTTCCGCGTCCGCTGCAAAAAATGGTTAAAGGAATCGCGTTTTTTCTTGAGTCGATCCCCGATGTTATTTTTATTTTTTCTACGCAACTGTTTGTCATCTGGGTGTTTAAAAAGACAGATTTGCTTATTGTCAATCCTGTTGCCGGTTTTGACAATGTATACGTGCTGCCGATTGTCATGATTTCCATTTTGCCTTCCATTCTGCTGTTCCAAATGACATTTCTTGCGTTTACGGAGGAAAAAGACAAGCCATACGTCGAATATGCGCTAGCGAAAGGATTGTCAAAAACGGCAGTGCTATGGCGCCATATGTTCCGCAACGCGCTGATCACCGTGTTTTCTAACGTCCAATATTTGTTTTGGTTTATGCTGTCGAACTTGTTAGTGGCGGAATATTTGTTTAATATGCACGGATTGTTCCGGTTTTTGTATGAGCAGCTCCATACGCCGGAAGTAGTGGCTATCGGTCTTGCCATGCTGTTTTTGCCGTTTTACATCATTGATGTGGCCGGGAAACGAGTGATTGCTTATTTGACGGGAATCGAGAGGGGGGTAGCGTGATGCGCGCATTCCGCAACGTTTATTTTACGATAGGGTTTATCATCGCGGCCGGTCTATTGCTGGCCAGTTTTTTATATTCTTATTGGCTGAAAGACATCATTCCACAGCCGCCGAAGCAGATCTACAATGAGGCTGGTCGGCTCGTTGACGTTCCTCCGTACCCGCCGAGCTGGGCCCATCCGTTTGGCGTCGATCGCCAAGGCGAAGATGTGTTTTGGAAGGTCATCGATGGGGCGAAATATACGATTTTCACCGCATTGGCGGTCAGTTTGCTGCGGCTGGCGTTCGGGACGGTCGGCGGAATCATGTATGCTTTTTATTTACAGAAATTTCGTTTTATTGCCGAGTCCATCGTCCGCGCCTTTCGGTTTGTGCCGGCGATATTTTTAACGATGCTCTTTTTTGCTTTCATTCCATTGGAGGAGCAAGGAGCTGGAATGGGAGTGTTGATAAAACAACTATTGGTGCTTGCGGCTGTTGCGCTTCCGCCGTTAATGCTGGTCATCGGCAATGATATCGCTGTCTTTTTGCAAAATGAATTTGTCGTTTCTTCCCGGCTGATGGGAGCTGATAACGTTTGGCTCATCCGCAAGCACGTTCTCCCGTATATGCGGCCGCGGCTGTTTTTGCTGTTTACCCAGCAGACGGTGCAGTCGCTCTTGCTGCTTGTGCATCTCGGGGCGTTTCAAATATTGCTAGGAGGCGTAAAAGTTATATATGATTCCGATGGGTTGGGCCCTCCGGAGAAGGTGGCGCTCTCCCTTTCGAACGAATGGTCCGGCTTGATCGGTCTTTCCTATCGGGAAATGATGCTTGACCAATGGATTGTTGTCGGGCCGTGTGTTGCCTTTATCGTTGCCATTTTTGCCTTTAAATTAATGGGAAAAGGGTTAGAGCAAGTAATTGCTGGAAAAGGAAAACGGAAGCAGCGGAAAAAGCAATGGAGTTCATCGGGAAAACCTGCTTCTTTTCCGCCGCAGCAGGGCGATTTTGAATTTGTACTTTATAGATAGGCTATCCTAAAAATACATGAGGGGGGATGGAGTTGCGTGATCGCATCGACTTCTTATGCAAGACCATTTTGGCGATAAAAACAGCGGGCCGATTGGTCCTCGGGATTGATGGGCTAAGCCGATCGGGCAAAACGACATTAGCCAATCAGCTGAGTCAAACGTTGCGGGAGCAAGGCATCTCCGTGTGCGTTTTTCACATGGATGATCATATTGTCGAGCGAGCCAAACGTTATCATACGGGAAACGAGGAATGGTTTGAATATTATTATTTACAGTGGGATGTGGAGTGGCTAACGCATCAGTTGTTCCGTCAACTCAAAGCATCCCACCAGCTGACCCTCCCGTTTTATGATCATGAGACCGATACGCACTCCAAGCGAACGGTTTATCTCTCTGATTCGGACATGATCATGATTGAAGGTGTTTTTCTGCAAAGGAAAGAATGGAGGCCGTTCTTTGATTTCGTCGTCTATTTGGATTGTCCGCGGGAGATTCGCTTTGCCCGTGAAAACGATCAAGTGAAACAAAACATCCAAAAGTTCATCAACCGGTATTGGAAAGCAGAAGACTATTATTTGGAAACCGAAGAGCCGATTAAACGGGCGGATGTTGTTTTCGATATGACCTCATGATCGGGAATCTTTGGTAGGGTTTGTTCCTTTGCGAGGATGACGATGTTGGAAAAGAAAACATCGAATCGATCATCGATAATTTCATACAATTTGTTGAATAATCAACGAATTGTCTTGATCTAACCATTGAAAGTGCCCTCATTCTTTTATAATGATAGACAGGTGTTGATGAAATTTATGGATTGAAGGAGGGTATCCTATTATGATTTCCGCGAAAGCACGGGCTGTCGATGAAAAACGAGTAATTGGAGGGAGTGCGGTTAAATAGCAGAATCAGGCCTGACGGGCCGAACGGCGGCTTTTTCCGAGATGGAAAGCGAATCGATTGGTAATGGCGGCGTGGAAGTGCATGCAGTGCACCTGCCGCCTCGGGATGGATCATCGGGCGTTCCCCGTGTGGGGCGCCTTTTCTTTTTTGTTTTACAGAAAAAAATTCATTTAAATCCTCACATTTCGCACCCTAACAAGGTCAAAACAAAGGATTTTTTATTTCCCGAGTTCGACAGTTTTGAGGCCATTTTAGGCAAATGCAAATGGTCAAAATGCTGTAATATCAAGGATTTCACGATGTGAATCCTAGAAAAAAACGCTGAATTTCATAGGCACACGACTTGACAAA
>NZ_JBREBQ010000052.1:0-15270 GCF_052906625.1 Geobacillus sp. CCR
CTCCGAAGATCCTAGGCATCCATCATCGCCCCTAGATACACGCCCGAAGTGTGCTCAAATGCCTCCCGTCCCTTTTGTATCAAGGGTCGAGAGGCATTTTGTTTGCCTAGTCACTGTCGAACTCGGGTCAACGTTCGATTTCCAACTGGCTCAGCTTCTCTGGCGTGAGCGACATCGGCTACTTTTTCACGAAATGGGAAGTCGGCTGCGACGTTTGGGAAGACGCTGAGCGGCTTTGGCATCATTCGCCGCTCAAATACGTCAAACACATGCGCACACCGCTGTTGATTTTGCACAGCGAACGCGATTACCGCTGCCCGATTGAGCAGGCGGAGCAGCTGTTTGTCGCCTTAAAGCAGCTCGGGCGGGAAACAAAGCTCGTCCGCTTTCCGGACGCCAACCACGATTTGTCGCGCACCGGCAACCCTGCTCTTCGGCTTGAGCGTCTTCGCCATATCGTCGACTGGTTTGACCGCTATTTGAAAGGAGCATCGCATTAATCCGAAAGGAGAAACACCATGCACGCACTCGTCATCGGTGGGACAGGCATGTTAACCGACGTGTCGCTTTGGCTCGTGCGAGAAGGGTACCATGTATCCATCGTCGCCCGGAACAGGGAACGGATGGAACGGCTCATCGCCCGCGCCGCACATCTGGAGGCCATTACCCCGCTTTTGGTCGATTATCGCGATCATGATGTACTATGTTCCTTGATTCACCAAACAATCAATGAAAACAGAGCCTTCGACCTTGTTGTCGCATGGGTGCACAGCGACGGGAAACAGGCGTTTCCGGCCATCATCCGGGAAAATAGCAGACATCCCGGTCCTTGGCGTCTGTTCCACGTGCTCGGCAGCCGGGCCCATCCGGCCGAGGCAAAGCGGGAACTCCGTTTGTCTTCCGCTTGCCTGTACCGGCAAATTCAGCTTGGCTTCGTGATCGAAGAGCACAGCACGCGTTGGCTCACCCATCAAGAAATCAGCAGCGGCGTCATTGACGCCATTCGGCGTGATGCGCCGTTTCATCTTGTCGGCACACTAGCATCAGAGAAGAAGCGGCCGCATTAATGGGAAGCGCCCTCTCGTTTGTACCGAGAGGGCGCTTTGTCCGCCTTTGGCGCGGATGGTTTCACGATGGAAGCAGTTCGACATAATCGCCCGTTTTCAAGCCGGCCGCGTTCGCTTCATCGGTGTCAATGTGCATATCTAATGCAAAATCTTCGCTGACGCGGACGATCACTTCGTCAAAAATGAGCGCCCGCTCCCCTTGCGTTTTCACTTTCACAACTTGTTTATCGCGGACGCCAAACGTCTCGGCATCTTTCGGCGTCATATGAATGTGGCGCTTGGCAATGATCACCCCTTTGTCGACGGTCACCGTCCCCTTCGGTCCGTGAATCGTAATGCCTGGCGTTCCGTCAATATCGCCGGATAAGCGGATCGGGGGCGCGACGCCGAGCTTGAAGCTGTCGGTTTTCGAAATTTCAAGCTGGGTGAGCGAACGGACCGGTCCGAGGACGCGGACGTTTTCAATTTTCCCTTTCGGCCCTTCGACCGTCACCGTTTCCTTGGCGGCGAACTGGCCAGGCTGCGACAACGGCTTGAGCACCGTCAGCTCGGCGCCTTCGCCAAACAGCGCCGCCATGTGTTCTTTTGATAAATGAATGTGGCGATTCGATACCCCTACTGGAACCATCAATGGTGATCTCTCCTTTTTTGCTGGCTATGGTATGTTCTTTATATAACGTATCCATTTCCGGCAAAATTAAAGAGGCCGACCTCGCGTCAGCCCCTTGTTTTTGCCCCATATCCTAATTTTTTCAGCAGCGCAATCGCCTGCTCTTTTTCTGCCGCCGTCAGCGCCGAAACCGTTTCGTGAATTTTTTCCGCATGCTCGGGAAATACGCGTTCAATAAACCGCCGCCCCTCTTCTGTAATGGACGCGTACGTGACGCGCCGGTCCTTTTCGCAGGCGCGGCGGACGATCAATCCTTTGTTTTCCAGTTTGTCAATGACGTAGGTGATGCTCCCGCTCGCCAGCAAAATTTTTTCGCCAATTTGCTGGAGCGGCTGATCCCCTTTATGGTATAACAATTCTAACACGGCAAATTCGGTCGGATTGACCCCGAATGAGTGGATTGATTTGTTCACTTGGTCGCTTACGGCGCGGTAAGCCCGCGACAATACGATAAACAACTTTAGCGATTGCTCGAGTTCTTGCTCTTTTTGTTCCATGCCATCCAACCCTTTGCATTTAACCATTTCTTACTTGCATTATACTTGAACAGCAAACAGGCAGGCAACCGTTTTTGCCAGGCGCTGGTCCATTTTTCTCGCCAGCGGCCGTTCCTTTCGCTATGATAATTTTGTTATAGGGCAGCGCTTGGGCGATTGTCACATTTGTGGAAACGGCGCATATGAAAAAATAAAGGCTGATGAAGGGGGAATTGGATGAACGGGGTATTGACCGGCAGTGTGCTGTCCGCCTTATCGACCGGACTTGGCGCTGTGCCGATTTTGTTTATGGCCAAATCGCTCACCCACCGCTGGCGCGATGTGCTCCTCGCGTTTTCAGCCGGCATTATGATGGCGGCCTCGATGACAAGTCTTATTCCCGAGGCCCTGCGGTCCGGCGGTTTTGAGGCGCTCGCCATCGGATTGGCGGCGGGGGTGCTCGTGTTAACGTTGCTTGAGATGACCGTCCCCCATATCGACTTGGAGCATACGAAAAGCGGCTTGCAATTCGACGAAAAGGCGATGCTCATCATCGCCGCCATTGCGATGCACAATCTCCCCGAAGGGCTGTCAGTCGGGGTGAGCTACGCCTCAGACGGCGCTTCGCAAATCGGCAATTTGATCGCATTGGCCATCGGCTTGCAAAACGCGCCGGAAGGATTTTTGGTCGCCTTGTTTTTAGTCAATCAGCAGATTGGCCGCTTTAAAGCGTTTGTCATTGCCACGTTAACCGGCGCGGTCGAAATTGTGACGTCTTTGCTCGGCTTTTATTTAACCTCTCTCTTCCGCGGCCTCGTTCCATACGGGTTGGCGTTTGCCGCCGGGGCGATGCTGTTTATCATTTACAAAGAGCTCATTCCCGAAAGCCATGGCGATGGAAATGAACGGACA
This sequence comes from Geobacillus sp. CCR, assembly GCF_052906625.1. Taxonomy (NCBI): domain Bacteria; kingdom Bacillati; phylum Bacillota; class Bacilli; order Caryophanales; family Anoxybacillaceae; genus Geobacillus; species Geobacillus sp. CCR. The sequence goes on from NZ_JBREBQ010000052.1 coordinate 3,126, forward strand.
TCGACGTACGCGTTTATTGTCGGCATTTTGTTTATGATTTTTCTAACACAATCGTTTTAACGAAAACAACCCCGCTGCCTGTATATAAGCAGCGGGGCGTTCATTGTTATTGGACGGCTTCCTCTTTTTCTTCATATGGATGAGCGACCCAGCCGGACGGGTCGATAAACAAGCGCACCGCAACGACCCGACGGTCATCCATGAGCGTAAAGTAATGCGGATTCCCTTCCGGCACGGAAATGACGTCGCCGGCTTCAAGCTCTACATCAAAATAGCCGGTTTCTTTGTCGCCTTTGATGATGAAAATGCCATGGCCGGCCGTAATGGCGCGCACTTCATCTTCCGTATGGATGTGCACTTGTTCAAATTTTTTCAGCAACTCATCCAAGTTCGGCGTCGCGTCGGACAGAGCGACGATATCCCACGTTTTGTAGCCGCGGCGCGCCGCTAAATCTTCAATTTCGTCTTTGAACGTCGCTAAAATTTCATTTTTTTCTTCATCTGTCAGAACATATTTATCGCGCAAATGCTCCGGCAGTTTCGTGATGTCCCAATGTTCATACAACACCCCTTGACTGTTCAAAAACGCGCGCACATTGTCTTCTCCTTCAATCACTTGGCCCGTTTTTCTCACTTTGATGACTGCCATTGTTCACATCCTCCTTTGGAAAAATGTATATGGATTAGCCAACCGGCAGGCCGGCCCGCTGCAAAAGCAGCCGCTTCACCTGCCAGCGGAACAAAAACTCCCATGCCTCCAAATGTTTTTTCGCTTCAAACGCTGTACGCCCCCAGACCGTGATGCCATGGTTTTGGATCAACACGGCGCCGGCGTCGCCATGGATATAGTTCGCAAACTCCCGAGCGAGCGTTGGAATGTCGGCGTAATTGTCAATGATCGGGATGCGCACGGCGGCATTTTCTTCCCAAATGCCGAACGCCTTGATGATTTCCTGGCCGGAAAAGACCGCTTCCCCGTTTTGCGCATACAGTTCAGAAATCAAATTGTTGTCCACGGTATGAACGTGCAAGACGCAACCGGCGTTTGTGCGGTTGTAAATTTCCACATGCAGCAGCGTCTCCGCTGATGGCTTTAAATGTGTTTTCTCCGCTGGTCGGCCGGCAGCGTCAACGAGCAAGAAGTCCTCATCCGTTTGCTTCCGCTTATCCTTGCCGCTCGCTGTCACCAAAAACGTCAACGGGTCGTCCGTCACTTTGATCGACAAATTGCCGCTTGTTGCGAAAAACCAATCGCGGGCGGCGAGCTCGGCTTTCACTTCCGCAAGCTCGTTCCACTTTTTCACGACAATGCTCATACGATCACCTCCATTCGCTGCAACGCATCCATCACGTCAAAAAACGTCGCAAATGGCGCGTGCGGCAGGTCAAGCTCTTGACATTTTTCAAGCAGAAAATCGCGCGCCAGCACATAGTCGGCTTGCCTGGCCACCGCCAAGTCGGTGATCGAATCGCCGATGACGACGTGATACCCGTCCGGGCGGGCAAGCCTGCGCAATAGCGACGGCTTGCAGCAGCCGCAGCCGTTTTGGCACTCACCGTCGCATGCATGCGGCCATGTGATGCGGATCGTCTCACCGCTGAAATCGGAGCCGTTGCAAAAAATGCGCTCCGGTTCAATGAGCCCTTCAAGCAGCGGATAGACGAAAAAGTCGATGCCGCCGCTCACGATATAGAGCGGGATGCTTTGCTCTTTTGTCCATGCGACAAACTCGCGGAACCCTTCGCGCAAGCGGGCGGTGCTAAGCAAAAAGTCAACAATCTCCCCTTTCAGCGCTGACGGAAGAAGCGAAAACATTTTTCCGACGCCTTCCTGAACGGAGATGCGCTGGGCGAGAATGTCGTCCTTTAGCGTCTCCCACTCCGGCGGGGCGAACTGTTTCATAATCGCGATGATGTTGTCGTTTTCCGTGATCGTGCCGTCAAAATCGCAAAAAAGAACGAGTTGTTTCGTCATGCTTCCACCTCAATAGCGCCCCAGCGGTCGATCGCCTTTTGCAGCGCCTCGTTGTCTTTCGCCGCTTCACGAAGCGGACGGCCGACCAGCGCTGCGTCGATGGCGGCGCGAAACGCCTTTCCGCCGCCGATCGCCCCGTCCGGGTGGCCGTGGATGCCGCCGCCGGCGTTGACGACGCTGTCAAGGCCAAAATCGCGGACAAGGAGCGGCACCAAGCCCGGATGGATGCCGGCCGATGGCACTGGAAACGCCCGGGCAAACGGCTCTTGTTCATCGGTCAGCGCCCGGGCGATGCCAAGCGCCTGCTCGCGCTCCAAGGCGACGCTGCCGTACGGCGACGGGAACAGGACAAAGTCGGCGCCGGCGAGCCGCAAAAGCTTTCCAAGCCAAAGCGAAGGAGCCACCCCATAAAATTCAGACGGCGTAACAGCGCCGCTGAACGCCGGGTGAGCCATAATCGGCACCGCAATCTCCTCATCCTCGCGCAACGCCTGCAACACGTCAAGCCCATAAGCGAAGACGTTAAACAACAGCACATCAGCGCCAAGCTCGGCGGCTCGTTTCGCTTTGTCCTTTAACGCAAACGTTTTGCCGGTCAAGTTGACGGCATACAACGTCCGCTTGCCTGTTTGTTCGTACACTTCCTGAAGCGCCGCCTTGCCCTCGGTGATCCGCTTTTCAAACGGAAGAAGTTCGCTGTCAAACAAAATTTCATCGTCTTTGACCAGGTCAACGCCGCCGAGCGCCTGTTTTTTCAATTCCGACGTCAAGTACGCCAAATCGCGGCCGATCATGCCTTTAAAAATGCTCATCAACAGTGGGCGGTTATGCACCCCGACTCGGTCGCGAATGCCGTCGATGCCAAAGCGCGGCCCAGGAAACTGTCGCTTCCATTCATCCGGAAACTCTAAATCAAGCAGCCGCACTTCACCGTCGAGCGACAGCTTGCCGAACGTCGTGACCAACAATGCCGGCAAATCGGCGCTGAAGTTGACTGTCGGGTAGGCGATTTTGACGATCGCCCGCTTCAGCCGCTTGCCGAAATAGGCGTTTACCCGCTCGCTTTCGCCAAGCTCTTCAATAGCGACGACTTCCCCTTTATGTTTGCGAAGCTGCTCCTGCTCCAACGCCGGCAAGTCGGTCCATGTGCCGACTGTCAAGCCGAGCGCGATCCCTTCCGCCTTTTTCCGAATGTCTGTTTCATCATGAAGCAAATACGTTGCCATCACTGCACTCATCGTTCATCCCTCTCAATCTCGAAATAAAAACGCCTCTTCATAAGAAGAGGCGTCACTCATCCATGGCGCTCTTCTTATCTCTCAGCGTTTCCGCTGCAAGAATTAGCACCGTGCTTGGCGCGCGCCAAGCCGGTTGCCGGGCTTCATTGGGCTCGTCCCTCCGCCTGCTCTTGATAAGAAAGCCTGCTCGTTTATGCACTTGTCAAACAATTGGCAAATTTACTTTGAATTATGACATCGCCGATTGGCGTTGTCAATCATTTTTCAAAAATTTTTTTCGAACAATCCAAGGCGGCCGATCCGCTCCGCTGCTTCGCGAAGCCGCGCTTCATCGGTCAAGAGGCCGACGCGCACATACCCTTCGCCGTGCTCGCCGAACCCGATGCCTGGGGCGACGGCGACATGCGCCCGCTCAAGCAGCATGTCGGCAAACTCAGCGGATGATATGCCTTTTGGCAGCGGAAGCCAGGCGAAAAACGACCCATATGGCGCCGGCGCTTCCCAACCGATCTCGCAGAGCGCAGCGATGAACGCATTGCGGCGCGCCTCATACAATGCGACCAACTCCGTGACACAATCTTGCGGACCAAGGAGCGCCGCGGCGGCCGCTTCTTGGATGGCGCCGAACAAGCTGACATACAAATGATCCTGCAAAAGCTCAAGCGCCCGAATGATCCGCTCGTTGCCGACGGCAAACGCCACACGCCAGCCGGCCATATTGTATGTTTTCGAAAACGTATAAATTTCGACGCCGACGTCTTTCGCCCCATCGGCTTCCAGGAAGCTGACCGGTTTCCGGCCGTCAAAGCCGATCGCCCCATAAGCGAAATCGTGCACGACGGCAATGCCGTGCTTGGCGGCAAACGCCACCGTCTCCGCGAAAAATTCCTTTGTCGCCGTCGCACCGGTCGGATTGTTCGGATAGTTTAAAAACATGAGCTTCGCTCGGTCGGCGACCGACTCCGGAATGGCTTCGTAATCCGGTAAGAATCCGTTTTCCGAAGAAAGCGGCATCATCTCCATCCGCGCGCGGGCAAGCGCGATCCCCGACCAATAGTCCGGATAGCCCGGGTCCGGGACAAGCACCACATCGCCCGGGTTGACGAGGCAAAGCGGCAGCTCGACAAGCCCGGCTTTGCCGCCGAACAAGATGGCGACCTCGCGGGCCGGGTCGATCGTCACCCCGTACTCGCGCGCGTAAAACGCCGCTACGGCTTCTTTCAAAAACGAGTAGCCTTGAAACGGCGAATATTTATGGTATTTTGGGTTCGCGGCTGCCTTCTGCATCGCTTCGACAATGTGCGCCGGCGTCGGCTGATCCGGATTGCCCTGCCCTAAGTTGATCACATCATAACCCGCCTTGATCTTCGCACCGACTTTCGCCACGAGCGAGGCGAAAAACTGCTTCGGCAGCTGTTCAAGCAGTTCGGAAAAGGGAAATTCGATCGTCATCGTCCACACCTTCTCAAAAATTCTTGAAATTCTAGTGCAACATCATATATCGTTAAAAGCAAAATGTAAAGAAAAATTTTTTTCCGAGGTGAACGCTCATGACGATCCGCATCGCCTGCCTGCAGCTTGACATTGCATTTGGCGATCCAGCAAAAAACGAACAGCAAGCCGAACAGGCCGTGGAATCCGCTGCCAAAGACGGCGCTGACATCATCGTGCTGCCAGAGTTATGGACGACCGGCTACGATTTGACGCGCCTGGATGAAATTGCCGACGAAGGCGCCGAACGGGCGAAGGCGCTCGCTTCCCGATTGGCGCAAACGTACGGCGTCCATTTCGTCGCTGGTTCGGTCGCCAAAAAAACAGCCGCCGGCGTGACAAACACGATGATCGTGGCCGACCGCCATGGCCAAATCGTCGGCGAATACAGCAAACTCCATCTGTTCCAATTAATGGATGAACATTTGTATTTGCAGCCGGGAAGCAGCTTAGGCTTGTTTTCGCTCGACGGGCTTGCATGCGCCGGGGTCATTTGCTATGACATCCGCTTTCCGGAGTGGATTCGCGCCCATGCTTTGGCTGGGGCGGAAGTGCTGTTTGTCGTCGCCGAATGGCCGCTTCCCCGCCTGCACCATTGGCGGACGCTCTTGATGGCGCGGGCGATTGAAAACCAATGCTACGTCGTCGCCTGCAACCGGGCTGGCCGCGACCCGAACAACGTCTTTGCCGGCCATTCGCTCGTCATCGACCCATGGGGCGAAGTGATCGCCGAGGCGGACGAGAAGCCGGGCATTCTCTCGGCCGACATCGATCCCGCACTCGTTGCGGACGTCCGCGCGCGCATCCCGGTGTTTGCCGACCGCCGGCCGCACGACTACGAAGCGGCAAAAAATTTTTTCAAAACGTATTGACAATCGATTGATCGACCATGTATCATTCGAATCAAACAACCAAACGATTGACAACATCGTGAAAATTGCAAAAACTGAATACGAGAAATCGGTACTCTTATCAAGAGTTGGCTGAGGGAATTGGCCCAATGAAGCCCAGCAACCGACCGTAATACTATCGTGAGATAGGGCGCACGCCAAGGGCGGCGCCGGAAGCGTCATGCTTCCGCAGGGCACGGTGCTAAGTCCAACAGAAAGACCGATGTCTTTCTGAAAGATAAGAGGCGCGAAGAACGAATGAATCTTCAAGCCTCTTTCCGTATGCGAAAGAGGCTTTTTCATTTGCCGGAAACGCCGAGATTTCAGCGCCGCGTCAGAACCGGCATTTGAAAACGAGCGAAATGAAAAAAGGGGGAACAAGGAAATGACCACTGTTCAAACATCGGTTTACGAACCGCTGACCGAACCGAAGGCGGTATCTCTCGCTGTCCGCCTCGGCCTATTCCGCGACGGAGCGCCGCTTGCCTGCCGCGAGATCGGCGACGGGAACTTGAACCTTGTTTTTCATATCGTCGATCAAGAAACGAAACAAGGCGTCATCATCAAACAAGCGTTGCCGTACGCCAAAGTGGTCGGCGAAAGCTGGCCGCTCACGTTAAAGCGCGCTGTCATTGAAAGCAACGCGCTGCGCACGTTTGCGAGCTACGTGCCGCAATACGTGCCGAAAGTCTACTATTCTGACGAATCGCTCGCCATTACGGTGATGGAAGACTTATCCCGTTTGCAAATCGCCCGCAAAGGGCTGATCGAAGGGAAAACGTATCCGCTTTTGTCCCAGCATATCGGCGAGTTTGTTGCCAAAACGGCGTTTTATACGTCTGACTTCGGCATGAACCAGCAAGAGAAAAAGAAATTGGCGCAAAGCTTCGTCAATCCGGAACTGTGCAAAATTACCGAAGACCTCGTCTTCACCGACCCGTTTTTTGACCATGAAACGAACAACTTTGAAGACGAATTGCGCCCAGACGTTGAAGCTCTTTGGCGCGATGACCGCCTCCACCTGGAAGCAGCAAAGCTGAAGCGCAAGTTTTTAACCGAAGCCGATGTGCTCTTGCATGGCGATTTGCATACCGGCAGCATTTTCGTAAGCGCCGACGAAACGAAAGTGATCGACCCAGAATTCGCCTTTTACGGTCCGATCGGGTTTGACCTTGGCCAATTTTTCGCCAATTTGCTGTTAAATGCGTTGTCCCGCTCTGAATTAGAGCGCCAACCGCTCTTTGACCACATCGACCGGACATGGGACGTCTTTGCGTCCGTGTTCTCAAACCTTTGGCGCACCGAGAGCGTGGAAACGTACGCCGCGACGCCGGGCTTGCTCGAGGACGTGCTCCGGCACGCGTTCATCGACGCCGTCGGCTTTGCCGGCTGCGAAGTCATCCGCCGGACGATCGGCCTCGCCCATGTGGCGGACCTTGACGGCATCGAGCACAAAGATGAACGGCTTGTTGCCAAACGGCATGCCCTCCGTCTCGGCCGCCGCTTGATCATTGAGCGCCGCGTGTTCACCGGAACGGAAGACTTCCGCCGCCTGTTTGCCGAAACGGAACAATAATGCCATACAATCGTCCGGGTCTCGACGCAAGCTGCGCGGCGCTGACCCGGACAAACCAAAAAAAAAGAGAAAGGAAGATGGCGATGAGCACCTTTGCCATCCCACGCTCCGTTGAATGGCGCGAGACGCATGTGACGATTTTAAACCAGCAAAAGCTTCCATCCATCATCGAATATATCGACTTGCACACTCTGGAAGACGTCTATGAGGCGATTGCCACGCTGAAAGTGCGCGGCGCGCCGGCGATCGGCATCACCGCCGCCTATGGCCTGGCGCTTGCCGCTTTACGCTACGACACCGAATCGCTCGATGAATTCCGCCGTCGCTTGAAACGAGATCGTGACTACCTAGCCAGTGCCCGGCCGACTGCCGTCAACTTGTTTTGGGCGCTCGATCGGCTCGTCACCGCTGCGGCCGACGCCCTTTCCGTCAACGAGGCCAAAACGACGCTCGTCCACGAAGCGATTCGCATTCAAGTAGAAGACGAGGATGTGTGCCGCCGCATTGGCGAGCATGCCTTGTCGCTCTTCAGGCCCGGCGAGCGGGTGATGACGATTTGCAACGCCGGCTCGATCGCCACCGCCCGCTACGGAACGGCGCTCGCCCCGTTTTATTTGGCGAAAGAAAAAGGAATTGAACTATCCGTTTACGCTCTCGAGACGCGGCCGGTGTTGCAAGGGGCGCGCCTGACCGCTTGGGAACTGATGCAAGCGGGCGTTGATGTGACGCTCATCACCGACAACATGGCAGCGCAAGCGATCAAGGCGAAAGGCATTGGCGCCATCATCGTCGGCGCCGACCGGATCGCGCAAAACGGCGATACGGCGAACAAAATCGGCACGTTCGGCCTGGCCTTGCTCGCGAAGTCGTTTGACATTCCGTTTTACGTCGCTGCGCCGTTGTCCACGATCGATTTGACGACGAAAACAGGTGCGGACATCCCGATCGAAGAGCGCCATCCGGATGAAGTGACCCACATCGCCGGCGTGCGCATCGCCCCGGAAGGCGTCAACGTATACAATCCGGCGTTTGACGTAACGCCAAACGAACTCATTACCGCGATCATTACCGAAAAAGGCATCATTCGCGGCAATTACAACGCAACGCTGCCATCATTATTCACAAAGGAGGAGCAGCATGAAACGATTTAAGGCCTTATCGTTCCTTTCTCTTCTTTTCTTTGCCGTGTTCTCCGTCTTGGCCGGCTGCACGAACGAGCAAGACGCCGTGAGCTCTAAGCCGGCCAACGAAACGAAGCAAACGGCCATCCAAGGCGACACCGTCTCATCCAACAGCCAAACCGCATCGAGCAGCGAACAGGCGGCCATCCCGGAGAAGCTGAAAAAACCGGTGAAGATCGCCGCCATTATGCAACTGTCCATCGGCACGTTCTCATCGCAATACATCGCCGGCGTCAAAGAACAAGTGCAAAAATTCGGCGGCGAGGTGCAAATTTACAACGCCGACAACGATTTAACCAAAATGGCATCGTACGTTGAGACGGCCATTACACAAAATGTGGACGCCATTTTGCTTGACCACGGCCGCGCCGATGCGCTCGAAGGCCCGGTGAAAAAAGCCGTCGCCAAAGGCATTCCAGTTGTGGCGTTTGACAACGATTTGAACATTCCCGGCGTCACCGTCATCGACCAAGACGACTACAGCCTCGCCTGGAAAACATTAAAAACGCTCGCAGAAGACTTAAACGGGGAAGGCAACATCGTCACGATTTGGGTCGGCGGCTTTACCCCGATGGAACGCCGCCATGTCATTTATGACGCGTTCAAAAAACGCTATCCGAACATTAAAGAAATTGCCAAGTTTGGCACGGCGAGCGCCAACACAGCTTTGGACACACAAACGCAAATGGAAGCGATTTTGAAAAAATACCCGAACAAAGGCGACATTGACGCTGTCTTCGCAACTTGGGACGAGTTCGCCAAAGGGGCGACGCGCGCCATCGAGCAAGCTGGGCGCACGGAAATTAAAGTGTATGGCATCGATTTGAGCGATGAAGACTTGCAAATGATCCAAAAACCAAACAGCCCATGGGTGGCGACAACGGCGACCGACCCAGCCGAAGTCGGCCGCGTCCAAGTGCGGTTCGCGTATCAAAAAATCGCTGGAGAAAAAACGCCGAACATTTACTCGCTTGAGCCGCATTTAGTGAAACGGTCCGATCTTCCGGACAAACAAGTGTCGATGAATGAGCTTTCGCAATACATCCCGGGCTGGGGGCAATCCAATGTCGCCATCTCGCCGTGGATGAAAACGTTGGAAGCCCAGGTGAACAAAAAATGAACGGGTTGTCAATGCGGGGCATGGAAAAATCGTTTGGCGCCGTGCGCGTGCTCGACGGCGTGGACTTCGACGTTCGTCCTGGCGAAGTCCACGCCCTTTTAGGCATGAACGGCGCCGGCAAAAGCACGCTCATGAACATTTTGGCCGGCGCCATTCCGCCTGACGCTGGTACGATCACGATCGACGGTACGATATACACGTTTTCATCGCCGCGCGAAGCAAAACAAGCCGGCATCGGCCTCGTCGTTCAAGAAGTTGACACAGCGCTCTTTCCCGGCTTGCCGATTTACGAAAATGTAGCGGCGGACGAGTTCGTCCATGTGAAGCAACGGCCGATTCGCTCGCTGCGTCAAGAAAAAGAGCGGGCCGCCGCCCTGCTTCGCCGCGTCGGCCTGTCGTTGCCGCCGACGAAATTGGTTCGCGACTGCTCGCTCCATGAAAAGCAGCTGATTGTGCTCGCCAAAGTGCTGTCATCCAACGCGCGCTATATCATCCTAGACGAACCGACGGCCGCCTTAAGCGAGGCGGAAACAAGGCGTCTGTTTGCCATCATCGATGAACTGAAGCAGCAAGGCGTCGGCTTTATTTACATCTCTCATAAACTGAAAGAAGTTCAGGAGATCGCTGACCGGCTGACGATTTTGCGCGACGGCCGCGTCGTCTATCACGGAGGCGCCCGCAGCCTGCCGCTTGAGGACATCGTCCTTCATATGACTGGAACGAAGCGGACCGCCGCCGCGAAACAAGCACGCACATACAGAAGCGACATCGCGTTTGCCGCCCGCGGAATTTTGATCGACAAAACCGGGACAACAGTCGACCTATACGCCCACCGCGGCGAAATCGTCGGCATCGCTGGCCTCGTCGGCGCCGGCAAGACGGAGCTTGCCGAAAGCCTCATCGCCCACCGGAACACATCCGGCGAGTGGGAAATTGATGGCAGACGCTATGTGTTCTCATCGCCTTATGAAGCCATCGACGCCGGCCTTTGCCTCATCCCGGAAGAACGGCGCAAACAAGGGTTGTTTTTGCCCGAATCAGTGAAAACGAACTTGACCGTCCGCCTTCTTTCCCGCCTGTCGCGCTGGCAATGGATCAGCTGGGCGAAAGAAGCGGCTGAAGCCGACGGGCTCGTCCGCTCGCTAGGTGTTCATCCGCCGTCAAGCACCACCGTCGTTCGCCACTTGAGCGGCGGCAATCAACAAAAAGTCGTCATCGGCAAATGGCTCAACACAAACGCACGCGTCTTTTTGTTTGACGAACCGACCAAAGGGATCGACGTCCATGCGAAGCAAGAGGTGTTTTCCATCATTCGCTCCCTTGCCGATGAAGGAAAAACGGTGCTGTACTTTTCCAGCGAATTTCAAGAGCTGCTTGACATTTGCGACACCATCTACGTGATGGTCGACGGCCGGCTACTCGCTCGCCTGCCGGCCGCTGAATTGACGTATGAACAGCTTGTTTACTATTGCAGCGGAGGTGAGATCCATGAGCCAGCCAGCCGTTTCCACAACGCCGTCGAAAAAAACGGCGCCGTCCATTCTTGAATTGTTGTATAAACACGGCACCTTGCTGGCCATTCTTGCCGTTATCGCCTACTTCGGCATCACGCAAGACCGATTTTTTACGTATGAAAACTTCAGTGACATTTTGCGGTCCATTTCGATCGTGACGCTCGTGGCAATCGGCATTACGTTTTCGCTCATCGTCGATGGCTTCGATTTGTCCGTCGGCTCGACGGTGAGCCTAGCGACGATCGCGAGCGCAGCGGCGCTCGTCCTGTACCGCCAAGAAATTTTCATCACCCTGCTCGTGCCGCTGTTGCTCGGCATTGCTGTCGGGCTCTTGAACTCGTTGTTGATCGTCAAATTCAAATTGCCCGATTTGCTCGCGACGTTGGCGACGATGTACGCCATTAACGGCGTGCAGCTCACCTATACGAAAGGGTTTTCGATCTACAACGACATGCCGCTGCCCGATGGCGGCACGGCGCCGGGCAAATTCATTCCTTCCTTTTTATTTATCGGCCAGGGAGAGCTGTTCGGCGTGCCGTTTTCGGTCTTGCTTATGCTGTTTGTCGTCATTGCCGCTCATCTGTTTTTAACGTACACGAAACCCGGCCGCCTCTTTTATTTGACCGGGGAAAACCGCGAGGCGGCAAGGCTCTCAGGCATCCCGGTCAACCGCTATCGGACATATGCATACGTCATCAGCGGGTTTTTTGCGGCCTTAGGCGGCATCGTCCTTGCCTCGCGCATCGGCACCGGGCAAGTGTCGGCCGGCGCCTCGCTTTTAATGGACAGCGTCGCCGCCGCCTACATCGGCTTTTCCGTCTTTGGCGCCGGCAAGCCGAACGTCATCGGCACATTGTTCGGCTCGATTTTAATGGGCGTGTTGCTGAACGGCTTGACGATGGCAAACGTTCCGTATTACGCCCAAGACATTATAAAAGGCGCCATTTTAGTCGGCGCCCTCGCCTTGTCGCATTGGCAAAAAAAATAACGCCCGATCTCTGCCCCCGTGGATGGCAATCCTCGGGGGCAGATGCGTGTGCGCCCGGCATGGGTGCAGTCTATAGGGTGAAAGTCCCGAACTGCGAAGGCAGAAGTAGCAGTTAGCTTAACGCAAGGGTGTCTGCGGCGACGCAGAATCTGAAGGAAGCGGGCGGCAAACT
>NZ_JBREBQ010000053.1:0-15237 GCF_052906625.1 Geobacillus sp. CCR
AAGGCATCGAATAATCGGTGCCTATTTTTATACAAAAAATAAGGAGGGTCACTAGATGACTTTAGATGAAAAATTAGCTGCTGTTAAAAAGCAACTTGATGAAAAGCGTTCAGCGTTACCAGCTATGAAGACAGAACTTCGTTCTTTACTTGAAGGTGAAGATTCCGAGGAAAACCTGAAGAAGGCAGAAGGCGTTCGTGCCAAGTATGATAAAGCTGGCAAAGAGATCAAAGATCTTGAAGAAAAACGTGACTTATACGAGGCTGCGTTGAAAGGCAATGAACAGCCGAGTGGGAAGAAGCCCGATCATCCGGAAGAGCATAGCTATCGCGATGCACTGAATGCTTATTTGCATACTCGTGGCCGTGATACAGAAGGCGTCAATTTTGAAAAGACTGATGTTGGCACATTTGCAGTTTTACGAGCTGTTCCTACTGATGCCAGTGATGCGGTAAATGCCGGTGTCAAGGCTGCAGACGCGGCCTCTACCATTCCAGAAACTATTAGCAATACACCACAGCGTGAATTGCAGACTGTTGTTGATCTGAAACCTTTCACGAACGTATTCCAAGCCTCCACACAAAAGGGTACTTACCCAACAGTTGCAAATGCCACAACCAAGATGGTCACTGTCGCCGAGTTGGAAAAGAACCCAGCAATGGCAAAACCAGAATTCAAACCGGTCAACTGGTCTGTTGAAACGTATCGTCAGGCGTTACCAGTCTCGCAGGAGTCAATTGACGACTCTGCGATTGATTTGGTTGGCCTGATTGCCCAGAACGCACAACAAATTAAGGTCAATACGACTAACGGTGCTGTTGCAACTCTGCTGAAAGGCTTCACTGCCAAGACGATCTCTAGCGTTGATGATTTGAAGCATATCAATAACGTTGATTTAGATCCTGCATATTCTCGTGTAATTATTGCTTCACAGAGTTTCTACAATTTCTTGGACACAGTTAAAGATGGCAATGGTCGCTACTTGCTACAAGATAGCATCTTGACCCCGTCTGGCAAGAGCGTTCTTGGTATGCCGATTGCTGTTGTATCTGATGATACTTTGGGCGCATCAGGCGAAGCACACGCCTTTTTGGGTGACATCAAGCGGGCAATTCTGTTTGCTAACCGTGCAGACTTCATGGTTCGCTGGGTTGATGATCAGATTTACGGCCAATTCTTGCAAGCAGGAATGCGCTTTGGTGTATCTGTTGCTGACGAAAAAGCAGGGTACTTCCTCACGTATACCCCAAAAGCGTAACGCCTGACGGAGTGACTTTGAGCCAGAAAACGTTCACGGGTGGTGTCGGTGCCACAAAAGATATCACGGTGACAGTCACTCCTGATGGCGCTCCTCAAGCAGTCGAAGCTGTGTCGAGCAATGAAAGCGTCGCTACGGTTGTTAAGAAGTCCGATGGTGTTTACACCATTACCAATCTGGCAGCGGGTGCAGCGACAATCACATTTAGCACTAATGGCATCAGCTCAACGCTTGCCGTTACTGTTAACGCTGGGTAGGTGATTGCTCTTGGCAGATACTACGCTTGACAAAAGTCCACTAACTGATGAACAGTTTCAGGTTCTGAAAATGTACTTGAAAGTTGATCAGACAATCGAAGACCCAATGATTATGCAACTGGTGCATGACGCTTGTGGGGAAATCAGTTCGGCTATTAGCTTTGGATCAGCGCCAGAACAGTTTCTTGGCAATCCGGAAACGCGAGATCGCTTCTTCACAGCGCTCATGAAGCAAGTGAAGGAAGACTATGACTACCGAGGCATGGGCGCTGAAGTCATGCGCTTTCCTTTACAAACATCAACAACAAATATTATCAATCAGCTTCGTTCAGAATTGCCGGAAGAGAATGGTGATTCTGATGCGAACTAATCGAATGACTGAAAGAATTACATTCGTTAGCTATGAGCCAAAAAAGGTTAACGGAGTTCCGGTTGATGGAGAACCCATTGAGCATATGACGGTTTGGGCGGAAGTTCCTAAGGTACCAATCAGAGAAGCAAATGATCCACAGACGAAGTTGGGCACTCGCAAAGACAGCCCGACTTTTTTAGTGCGATTTTTGACCACAGAGGAAATCCAACCAACTTGGAGAATTCAATGGCGTGGTAATGAATATCAAATCACAGGGCTTGATCCTGATTACGAGAGGCGCGATCTGACAACGATTACGGCAAAGGCGGTGAACTGATGGGCGTAAAAGTCACAGGGGATGCTGAACTGCTCGCTAATCTCAACAAACTCCAGTTTGGAGTTGCAAAAGAGGCTCGAGCGGCTGTCCGAGATGGTGCACAGAAGTTTGCCGACAAGCTGAAAAGCAAAACGCCTGAGTGGACCGGTGAAACTGATATGAGCGGACATCTGAAAGATGACATCAAGCTTTCAAGTGTCCGTGAAACGAGCGGTTTAACAGAAGTAGACGTTGGATATGGTAAAGATACCGGCTGGCGTGCTCACTTTCCAAACTCGGGGACCTCAATGCAGGACCCGCAACATTTCATTGAGGAAACTCAAGAAGTCATGCGGCCAGTTGTTATCGCTGCTTTCCTAAGCCACTTGAAGGAAGGCGGGATGTAATGGCACCTGAAAAACGTGTTTATGACATCCTGTCAGCCAATTTGGATATTGCTGACAAGGTGTATATAGGCACTCCAGACTTCAATAACCAAACTAGCGTAACTCCTGAAAGTCTAGCTCCATGGGTGAGAATCACTTCTTTGCCCGGTGATGGTGCTGACTATGCTGACGATTCTAGAATCCTAGAGTATCCGAAAGTACAAGTAGATTTTTGGGTGGGCAAAACGGACTGGGATCAACAAGAAAAAATTGAAACACAGATATATCAAGCACTACATGCGGCTGGCTGGGAAAGGTATTATCGCAACTCCTACGTTGATGGTGATACCCCAGCCCTTCGCATGACAACAGGATACTTTCAGTTTCAAGGACTGCCGATTGGCTAGTCCTTTTTATTTTCCTAAAGGAGGATTTTAAATATGGCAGATACTGCTGTAACAACTAATAAGAAGTTAGCAAAATTTGGGGCTTCGGCCTTTGAATATGGGGTTGTCGGTGATGACGACTTTGTACTAAGCACACGAAAGATGCAAGGCTTATCTAGTGTGAAATTGGATATTAAAACAGAGCAAAAGACGCTGTCCGCTGATGATGGCCCGTACTTGATTCTTTCTGGTGGCATCACAGAAGCAACCGAAACAATCGAAATGTACGATGTTGATTCCGTTATGAAGTCTGATTTATTTGGCATTAAGGTTGTTAATGGGGTTGAAGTATATCCAAAGAACCTTAGCCCTAATTACGCCGCAACTTTGTTCCGTACAAAGCTCTCAAATGGTAAATACGTTTGGGTTGGTATGCTCAAGGGAATGTTCTCACTTCCGGGCGTTGATACCAAGACTGTTGACGGCACACCAGATCCGAGTGCTGACAGCATCGAAGGCTCATTTATTCCTCGAGGTGACCAGGACACTGGCAACGTTGTGCTGATTGGTCGCGAAGACAACGATGGATTCAATTTTGATAAGTTCCACAGCTATGTATTCCCTAAGACCGCTGCAGATGCGACTATTACTCCCGCTACACCGGCTCCGTAATTCGCAGATCACACATTAGCTAGAGTGTTTCTATCATTGTCGCCTTGTAAATGCACAATACGCGAACAGCGGGCGGCTTATACCTAAGGAGATTAAGCATGGCATATCAAATTAAACTAAATATCAAAGGTGAAACTTGCGTGTTCACACGAAATGGCGAGCCAACATTACGTGATACCACGAACGCCTTAAAAGTGCAGCAACAACAATTGCGCATGTTAAACCGTAAAGATGGCCCTTCAAACGATGATTACGATGAGAACGAGAAAAACTTAGCCAAATTTGCGGTTGATTTCTGGAAAAACCAGTTTACTGCCGATGATGTTATTGATGGCTCGTCTATTTCTTTGAAATCGTTGGATTCAATCAATGATGCCATTGGCGATTCTCTAAGCGATGGCGAAGAAGATAAGAAGGACACAGCAAAAAAATCACCGAAGCGGACGTCAAAGAAGCCATTAGCAACCTTGACGACTTCTACAAAGCAAGGCTCTCTGAAGGCTACCGATTAGCTGACGTTGATGCTATGACGCTCCGCGATATTGAAAAGCTTAACCAGATTTACGAGGAACGGGAGACCACGATCGACAAGGCCTTTCCGTTCCTTTTCTAGTTCTATGAAAGGAGGTAAAACATGTTAGGAAATCTCGGACAAATTGCGGCTACCGTAAGCTTGAACATTGATCCGTTTCAAGTAAGCCAGCGAGTTTTGAACTCTTCAATTAAAGCAACTGCCGCTGAGTTGCGGGCTCAAGATGCTGCGTTTAAGGGCTCTGAAAAGTCTATCAACAACATGCGTTCAACCTATGACACATTGAGCCGCCAGTCAAAGAACTACCAAGCTCAGCTTCAGAAACAACGAGAACAGTATGATGAAAATTCGAAAGCGGTTGAAAAACTTAATAAAAGTGAGACTGCATCGCAGGAAGAAATTAATCGTGCTACAAAGCTGCAAGCTAATGCTGCATCACAGTACAATCGAACTGCTGCCGCTGCTGCACAAAATGAGAACCGAATGGCGGCCTTACGCAAAGAGATTGCGCTGCAAAGCGACGGCTGGACTAAAGTATCAAACGGTGCATCAAAGTTTGCATCTGTTACCGAAAAGGCAAGCTCTAAGCTAACCAGTTTCGGATCAACGATGACAAGGGCGGTAACTGCTCCAATTGCCATTGGGTTTGTGGCAGCAGCTAAATCTGCTATTGATTTCAACAGCCAAATTCAAGCAATGGGGCCCTTGCTGACAAATGGGGGTGCGATTACAGCTAAGTATCGTTCACAACTTGATCAACTAGCATCTGCATCTAAAAAGTGGTCGGTTGAATATGGCGTTTCCACGACTGCTATTAACGACGGCATGTCAGAAATGATCAAACGTGGCTATACTGCTGCGCAAACTTTAGGCGCTATGCCTGCAGTTCTCAATGCGGCAAAAGCGTCTGGGGATGACTTCAACGATGTTATGCATGTTTCTACATCCGTTTTGGAGCAATTTGGTCTAAAGACAGAATCAACAACGGGCATGCTCAAAAACACGTCTCGCGTTACAGATACTCTTACCTATATTGCGAACGCTACTGCAGCAGGGTTCCAAGATATGGGCGAGGCAATGACGTATGTCGGGCCTTCTGCTCATGCTGCTGGTATTTCACTCGAAGAAACAGCGGCTGCTATTGGCATTATGAGCAACAAAGGGATTGAAGGATCAGTTGCTGGCACAGCGTTACGTGGTGCTTTAACAAGACTGTTGAAGCCTTCTAAGCAAAATCTTCAAGGCTTTAATGAATTAGGCATATCTGTTGCTGATTTTAAAAAAGGAACGCTAACTCTTCCAGAGATTCTTGACAAAATCAAGAATAACACTAAGGGGTGGACAGATCAGCAACGTGCTTCTGCTGTTGCGCTTGCCTTTGGTACTGAAGCACAAGCAGGCATGAACGCCTTAATTGGTGCAGGTGGCGGTGAGCTACGCAAATATACCAGTGAAGCTGAGCATGCTAGCGGAACAACTGCCAAAATTGCTAACCAGTTAAACAATACGGATGCCGCCAAATTGAAGAGATTTCAAGAGTCGATTCATGTTTTAGGAATTGAAGTAGGTCAAAAGCTTCTACCGACGCTGACTCCTCTTATCAAAACAGCAACCGATGTTGTCAATGCCTTTACAAAAATGGACAGTGGTACGCAACAAACCATTATTAAATTTGCAGCGTTTGCGGCAGTTGTAGGGCCAGTGAGTTCTCTTATCGGTGGAGCTCTTAAGCCTGTTACTGCTTTGAGCAAAGGAATATCTGGAATTGCGGGAGTCATTGGGCGAGCATCCGTAGCCGCAAAAATTGGCGGGACTGCAATGGATGTCCTCAAGTCTGGGTTTAGCAAGACAGCCTTTGAAGCATTGAAGGTTGCACCAGCCGCAGCAGCGGCGGCAGAAGGAACTTCTGGAATGGGAGCAGCCATGGGCGGAGCCGCAGCGAGCGGAACAGGTTTGCTAGCGGCATTGGGGCCAATCGTCCCAGTTGCTTTAGGTGTTACAGCAGCCGTTGGTGCCGGTGTAGCCATCTGGGAATTGTGGGGCAAAAAGGCTCTTGAGTCTGCCGACAGAACTTCACGATGGGGCACGGACATTGGTGAAGTAGCAGATAGGTCCGCAACTAAGATGCGAGACGCTTCTGGCAAGATCAGTGGCGCTTTCACTGACACTAACCACACTGTCAAAGAAAATTCCAAAACGATCGCCAACAGTTTTGATGATATTACGAAGGCCGCTAAAGAATCGTCCAAAAATACCCAAACCGCACTCGACAAGTTGGCGAAGCAAGTCGGTGGATCGACTGCTGATCAGATTCGTAAAGACGCAGCAGAAATGAAGAAGGCCGACGATGCACGCATCAAGCAAATTGAGGCTAATGCCAAACAAGCTAAGTCAATTACTGAATCTGCCAGCAAAGAACATGTCGAATTTACTCGAGATCAAATTCAGATTCTGGATAATTTGCGCAAGAGCAGTGCAGCCGAGGCCGTTAAGACACTTAGAATTTCTGGTACCCAACAAGCGAATGTCTTAAAAGCTATTAATGGCGAAAAGATTCGGATGAGTCAAGCAGCGGCTAAGGAACAGTACAGCCAGATGCAACAGGCATTTGCTGACGAAACTGATACTTATGGCAAACATTATGCTGCCATTAAAAACTCCGCTGAGTTGAGTACGGCTCAAAAGAATAAAGCTCTTGAAAAGCTGGAAAAAGATCATCAAAGCAACATGAGCGTGATTTATGCTGGTGCGATCCAAGCAATGAAAGCGCAAGGACTATCCAACAAGACGATTCAAGAACAACTTCAAACAGAGTTTGGTGCGACGGCGTCTCAAGCTAAAAAAGCAATGAGCGCTTATTCAGAGGCAATGAGTAAGGGTGTCAAAGATAGTAAGCAATTTGCGGCCGCCGTTAATTCAAGTATGAGCAAGAGTGTTCAGAAGGCTGGTAACGATTGGAACAACCTTGTACTAGATCCTAAAACTGGTAAAGTTGTTACCAATCTGCCACAAGTTATAAAGGATACCGCAAGCACGGAAGGTGGCTGGAAACGTCTTAAATTTGACCTAAAGAATGCCAAGATTAGCTCAAATGCTAAGCAAATGATTGTCGAGGCGATGGCCTCTACCGACAAGTGGAATTCGCTGACCGTTCAAGAGAAGACAGCTCTAGTGAGGACGTCCGGTAAAAAAGAATTAGCTAACATCATAACCGAGTTTGTTTCATGGAATAAGTTCACGCCAAAAGAACAACAAGCCATCGTCAGTGGAGATTACACACCGCTTGTCAACGCACTGGTTAAAATGGGTTACTGGAATGAATTGAGTCTCAAAGAACAGCAAGCGATCGTTCATGACAAGGCTACTTTGCCACTCATTGATATCTTGACGCAGTCTGGCAAGTGGCAGGGTTTGACACTTAAACAACAAACTGCGTTGATCAATGCCAAGGGTAAAGACGAACTCAAGGACGTCTTATTCAACCTAGGTGTGTGGCAGTCAATCGATCCCAAAGATCAGTACACAACGCTAAAAGCCGTGGGCGAGGGTAAACTCGCTGACATGCTTGACCAGTTGGACCTGTGGAACAAGATTACTCCGCAGCAAATGCAGGCGGTGGTTAAAGGTGATTATTCATCTCTAGTCACGGCAATTGATGAAGTTAATGGTTGGAATCAACTGACACCTAAGCAGATGCAGATGATTGTGCAAGATAAAGCAACTGCTACCCTGATTCAGGGCATGATCGAAGCACAGTCTTGGAACAGATTATCAGTTGATGCTAAGACGGCTCTGATTCAAGCAAAGGGTAAGGAACAGCTCGCTGACGCTGTAGTTAAATTTAACTTGTGGAATCAAATACCGTCAAAGACCAAAGATTTATTGGTAAATAATGCTGATGCCCGCGCCAAACTAGTTGAGGCAGGCATTGATGTAGATGCATACGAGGCCAAACACCCGAGACCGAAAGAGTTGACGGCTAACGTCAATGATTTACTGACGAAGACTTCGCAAGCGAAAGGAGATCTAATCTCCTATGATTCTTACAAGCCGGGGATGAAGCAATTCACTGGCGATTCTTCAAATGTCACTCAACATGCTGAACACGGTAAGAGTGAGATCAATGCCTTTAACATGACTAATCCGTTGGTACGTTACTTTACTGGGGATTCCTCAAACGTGACGGCACATGCTGAACACGGTAAGGGTGAAGTCAACAGTTTCAATGGAACTAACCCATCAATGCGTTACTTCATGGGTAATGCTTCAAGCGTTGTGGGGGCTGCCGGATCTGGTAAAAACAGTATCGGAAGTTTTAATGGAACAAATCCGGGAGATAAATATTTCAAAGGCCATGATAATACGACAGGACCCGCAAGCGCCGCCAAACGTGCAGTTAGCGCATTTGGTGGGAATGAAGTCATCACGAAGACTTTCAATTTTGTGGCAAATATTCCGGACAGTATTCGGAGGCTTCTTCACTTGCAGCACGGAACTAATGATCTCCGAACGAGTTCACTGGCGATGGTGAACGATGCCCCCGGATCTAACTATCAAGAGCCTATTATCACTCCTAATGGCAACATGTTTATGTTCAAAGAACGAAATGTTGTTTTTCCGCTTGCTCGTCATTCAATGGTTATTCCTGCTGATAAGGCTCGTCGAATGAATATTCCACGTTTTGCTGGTGGCACCACAGACTTCGGAGGCGCTGCTAATAGAATAAACCAATTGAATCCGCGAACCTTTGTTACCAGCATTTCTAGTGGTAGCAATAGTCGTGTTGAGGATTTGCTAGCAAGACTGATCGAATTAACAACTTATCAGATTAGTAACCCGTCTGTTCCTGAAGGCAAGGTTGTTCTCGACAATGGGCGTGAAGTAGGACGGTGGCTGTATCCAACAATAAATAAATTGAAAAACAGAGACACCATTATGAGTAATAGAATAAGGGGGATTTTCTAAGTGGCAAATTTAATATTTGGAGGTCATAAGATTGGCAGTTCCTCTCTTCAGTTTAGTGCGGCCCGCGGCGTTTTTTCTGAAGTTGAGAATACAACCCAGTCTGTCGGTGCATCGGACGGAGAAATGCTTATTAGAAGTCGATTGAAATCGAGAATAATTCCAGTGACTTATGATTTTGTGGCGCTATCTCGTCGTGAATTTGAACGGCAGTTAGCGCCATTGCTTTATAGCTCGGGTGTTCAGAAGCTAATTATTGATGATCGCCCTGATGAGTTTTGGTATGCAAAAGTTGACGGCAAGATTGATATGGACCGGGCTTATTTTCTTGGCACTGGTACTATTAATTTTCTGGTTCCCGATGGTATCGCCCACTCGGTAGCCACGAAGACGGCTGACAACATGCCATACAAGGACGTGCCAGTGAACATGCTGACAGATTCTGGCTTTGAATCAGGACGAACCCCAGCAAACTATGTTTGGGGTGATGGTAAAGACGCAAATAGATTGTTTCTAGTTGTCGGACAATATCCTTCTTTTCCAACGCCATTTGGAACTTATATGCTTCGGATTGAAAACCAAAGTAGTGATTCATCTACCAGTCCTGATCAATACAGCGTTTTCCCACTGTCAAAGCCAGTTACTATTAAAGCCGGCGAAACATGGACCTATAGTTACAAATATGCGGCCGCAGGTTCAGCAACTGGACAAGCGTCAGACTATTTGACAACGAGCGATTTATCTCCAATTTGGGGACTGTCAATGGGTCACGCCAATAGAAACACTGATGGTGGCCAAAACACGTGGCATCAATTTTCTGCAACGATGACCGCAGACAGCGATATTACAGTCACAAATTATCGTTTTGGCTTCGTTAAAACATATTCTGGAGGTGGTTGGATATGTATTGACAATATCAAATTAGAGAAAAACGATACTGCTTCTCCGTGGTCACCTAACCCAGCGGATCCTGAATACTATTCCGACGCCATCACAGTGCCTAATGCTGGGACTTATCCATCTGAACCAGTTATCACGGCTACTATCAACGGTGATGACGGTGTGTTAACTGCTATTAATGATCAGGGCAGTGTGCTACAGTTCGGCTCTCCCGATGAGACTGATGGTTTTGTGAAGCAAAAGTCTGAACGCGTTTATCATCTCGATTTCAATCAGACACCGACAGGGGTCACGCTCAATAATGGGGTTACGGCTTTTCCTTACTATGAGCATGGCAATGATGCCAACGTACAGTCGGGACCGTTTGGATATGCAAATGGTATTGCCTACCCGTCTACTGAACGAACTGCTTCCAATTACTGGAATGGGCCTTCAATGAGCGGCACCATTCCGAAAAATTCGAATGGCTCTAACACGGCTAATTTTCAGTTTGTCAATCGTGTGAATGTTGGGACGAATGCCGCAGAAGTAGGCCGTTTCGAGTTCAATTTAACGTATCAAGGCAAGATTGTCGCTTCTCTTGCGCTGTTTGATGATAGTGCTTCAAACGATCAGTGGGTTTTTTCAGGCACAGTCTATGATGGCAGCCAAGCACAAATGCTATTTTTTGACTTACTGCCACGCAATTACTATCGTGACGGCAACTACAATGCCGTTATCACAAAAATGGGTGATCAGTTAACCTTCCGTTTGGATCGCATCGATTTAGGCGATGGCGGTATTGAGACACGGACGGTGTCAGGCTTCTCTAGTGTGCCAATTGATGGCTGGACAGCTTGGTTCCCCGGATTTTCCGATCAACGTGGTTGGTCAATTAACTGGCAAGACAGCTACTTTGAGTGGATCAACGTTGATTACTGGGATGATATTCCTAACCGCTTCAAAGACGGGGACGTTGTGAAAATTGATGTTGCTAATCGACGTGTTCTTGTCAATGGTGCAGAAGATCGGACACTGCAAACAATCGGCAATGATTGGGGCGGCTTCAAAATTCAGCCCGGAAATAACACCATTGAATTGCTCACATCAAGCTGGGCAAAGCAGTGTAAGGCTGAAGTATCTTGGCAGGAGGCATGGCTATGAAAGATTTTTATTTTGTGGATAGATCATGGCATCTGCTAGGGACTGCAACTGCTGGCGGTGGTGGGAAAATCCACATTGTCGATGATACTGATGATCAGCTTATCTCAGCAGGTGCTCGCACCTATTCAGGAACCATTCTGTTCACCCCTGAACTGTCTTCTAAGGTTCAAACGATGGCAGCACGTGGCAATTACATTTTGTATATGGATGAGCGCAATAAAGCAGTCTTTATGACAATTATGGAATCAAGTCATGATCCGCTTGCTGGTGAGGAGACATTCACTGCTGAAGATGCTGGTATTGATTTGATTAACGAGACCGTTGGTCCCTATAAAGCTCAACAAGCAATGGGTATCGCCGACTATATTAGCCTATTCACGAATGACTCGGGTTTCGAAATCGGTCTTAACGAGATCCCTAATTTGAAGCGAACGCTTGAATGGACTGGCGAGTCTGACACCACTTTAAATCGTATTCTATCTGTTGCGACTCGGTTTGATAATGCTGAACTAGACTTTAGTTTCGATGTGTCTGGAACAACAGTTGTGCGCCGCTTAATCAACATTCATAAGCGCATAGGTGCTGATAGAAACATCACACTGTATGTGGATAAAGACATCAATAAAATTGTGACGTCCGGCAGTATTTATGATCTCTATACGGCCGTCACACCGACAGGGGGTACGCCTGAAAGCAAAGATGGCGAGACCACTGATCAACAGCCAATCACGCTTCAAGGTTATCAGTGGACAGATCCCGATGGTCGTTACGTGTTAACGAAAGAAGGTGTTTTGCTTGACCCGGTAGCCAACCAAACATGGAGCAGACTTTTAGCTAAGGGTGGTGCACCGAGTGTCAATGCAGCGTATATCAATCGTGTTGTCACTTATACGGCTACTTCGCAAGCGACTTTGCTTCAGTCTGCACTCTCTGATCTTAAGACTCACAATCATGAGGCAGTCAATTACGAGACCGACATTGCTGTGCTGCCTAAAAATATCAACATTGGTGATACGATCCATTTAGCTGACGAGAATGAGCAATTGTACTTGTCGGCTCGCTTGCTAGAACTCAAATCAAGCTATTCGATGGATACACACACAGCAACATTGGGAGACTACCTAATTGAGCATGATCAGGTAGCAGCCCAATATCGGCAACTTGCTGAGCAGATCAAAAATTTGCCTAAAACGGTTCAATACTATCCATGGATTCGCTATGCCGATGACGATCAAGGCACGAATATGAGTGCTTTGCCTGCTGGCAAGAAGTATATGGCGGTTGTGTACAGCAACAAATCATCCGTGCCAAGTGACAATCCGGCTGATTACGCCGGCAAGTGGGCATTGATTAAGGGCGCTGATGGTGCTGATGGTGTTCCCGGTGCCAAGGGTGCCGATGGCCGTACAAGCTATTTTCACACCGCTTGGGCGAATGATGTAAGCGGTCAAAGTGGGTTCACGGTATCCGGTGGTGATGGCAAAAAGTATATTGGCACGTACAGCGATTTCACACAGGCAGACAGCACTAATCCGGCTGATTACAACTGGGCGCTTTTTAAAGGTGAAGACGGTGATGTGGGACCCAAAGGTGATCAAGGTTTGCCCGGTGCCAAGGGTGCCGATGGTCGTACTGCCTATACTCACTTTGCTTACGCAAATAGTCAAGATGGGAAGACCGACTTTTCAACAACTGATTCTAATCGCAAGTACATTGGTTTCTACAGCGACTTCACATCTGGCGACAGCACGAATCCAAGCGACTATAACTGGTCGCTAATCAAGGGCGCTGATGGTGCGAATGGTAAAGATGGGGTGCCGGGTAAAGCAGGTGCCGATGGCAAGACATCGTACTTCCATATTGCCTATGCCGATAGCAGTGACGGTATAACGAACTTTTCGCTCGATACTCCTGGTTCTAGAAAATACATTGGTAGTTATACAGACTTCACGCAAGCCGATAGCACAAATCCAGAACTTTATTCTTGGCAATTGGTACAAGGGCCAAAAGGTGAAGATGGTGCTGATGGTGTGCCGGGCCCTAAGGGAGCTGATGGCAAAACTAGCTACTTTCATACAGCCTATGCTAACAGCATTGATGGGAAACAAGGATTTTCAACCACAAATGGCAATGGTAAGTCTTATTTCGGCCAATATGTTGACCAGACCAAAGCGGATAGTACCGATCCCACAAAATACTCATGGGCATTGTTCAAAGGTACTGATGGTCGTGACGGCAAAGATGGTAGCGATAATGTGCCAGTCATTACTGTTGGTGCAGCGTATCCATCAGGCCCCAAAAAGGGGGATATGCATTGGCTGACTGATAGCAGCGGTGTTGTAACGGGATATTATACCTATGATGGGACTAAATGGAACCCTTATAAAATCGACGCTAAGATTCTTTCGGCAGAAACATTTAACGGCATGACCTTCAACGGGGTTACATTTACCGGGTCTAAGTTCATTTCTTCATTTAAAGGTGTCAAACCCGATGGCGTTGCTGACTATACCGTCCACGGGACAACCACAATGGCCGATGGCAAGATCGTCACAGATACGTATTCGGATACTGACAACAGTCAGGTGACGCATACCGAACTCAGCC
This sequence comes from Geobacillus sp. CCR, assembly GCF_052906625.1. Lineage (NCBI taxonomy): Bacteria > Bacillati > Bacillota > Bacilli > Caryophanales > Anoxybacillaceae > Geobacillus > Geobacillus sp. CCR. Next base: position 13,772 of record NZ_JBREBQ010000053.1, read on the forward strand.
AATTTGGCTTGCTAAGTCAAATTTATAACAAAGGCACGCTGATGGATAGTGCGCAACTATCGTTAGGTATGTTAACGCTAAGCGGCAACTATCAAACTGCCAGTAACAAGCCGTTGGAGTGGATCACCAGCAGCTTAGATGCTTTAAGAGTCTTGCAATTAACAAATAATAACTTGCTTGTTTGGCATGGCGCTTTCTATCCGCAATCTGGAGATACTGCAACAATATCGACGCCACTTTCAAAGACTTTATCTGGATGGTTAATTGCATGGAGCTATTATCAAAACGGATCACAAACGTATAACAACTATGCGTTCACGCTGTTACCAAAGGCCGCTTTGATTTATAACACGACTGGTGCTAACTATTTAAGAGTGACCTTCACAATGAAGGATGTTGGAACCATCTTCAAAGTTCTGTGGTATGACGACACACATATTGTTGGCACGGCTGAGAACAATACGGGCTCGTTATCAAAGGCGGTTATGACTGAGGTATACGCAGTTTAGGAGGCTGTTATGGAAGCTGACAAAGTAAAAGCAATTTTTAACACTGATGAAGATGGCTATATCACTGGCTACCAGCAGGAGTTTTGGGACGGCAGTCAGTGGCAAACGCCATTCGATGATGAGAAAGCCATTCTGATTGCACCGGAAGAACTGAAAAAGATTGCCATTGGCGCCTCAAAGCTGGCTGATGACGGTACTGTTGTAATAGATACCGATAAGCAAGCAGCGCTAGAAAAAGCGGCTAATCAAGTGAAATCGACCGGAGAACAGATGCTACTCGCAAATTTAACTCTCGAAGTAGCACAGCTGAAGGCGGCGAAATCAAGTGACTAATTATGATCAGTGTGCACTACTTTACAGTTGGGGGATTGATTTAACACCTTATGTACCGGTAATGATCACCCCAGATCAATACAAACAAATCACAGGCAGTGACTATGTCGCCAGCAAAAGCTAGCGGCTATTTTTGTGGAAGGAAGTGATGACAATGCTAAATAAAATCAGAGATCACCCGACACACACAGCACTCGCCATTGGCATGGTTGCCATTGGCTTGTTTCTGATCATCAATGACCATTATTTCATCTGGCCCCCACATTACTCTGACTGGTTAAACGATGACATTGTGGGGTTTTTGTTTGTCATTGATGGACTCGGGATTGGGGGTTGGGTGCTATGGGAAACACAGTTAGCAGTGACCAATCGTCTGTTGCTCACAACTGCCAGCTTTTTAATGTCGTTCTTGACAATACTGCAATTCCTGACCTCAATCTCAACTGGAATCTACTCAAGTTGGATCAGCAATGCGATCATAACAGCCTTCGTGCTGATTCTGGCACGAAGGAGTGACAGCCGTGACAGCAGCGATAGCTAAGTTCATTGTCGATTCTACTCCTTACATTGCAACCATCGTTTCAACGCTTGTAGCTTATCTGACCTACCATTAGGGTAAACGTA
>NZ_JBREBQ010000054.1:0-13706 GCF_052906625.1 Geobacillus sp. CCR
AGGCGAGCGGGTCGCCGCGACGGGCAAATGTTCTTCGCCTGCAGGGATTTCCGATCCCGAAGGCGAAGGTTATTTGACCCCGAGCGGCGGCGAGCCGGAGCTGGACAATGCGAAAAGCGCAGGCGAGTGGCTTCTTCCAACGGTTATCTAGTTTTGAGGGAATGAACATCCTGTTGACAAATCCAACAGGATGGATATAATAATTACTGTCCAAGATGATCATCATTGCCTAGTGGCTATGGCGGAGGGGAAACACCCGTTCCCATCCCGAACACGGAAGTTAAGCCCTCCAGCGCCGATGGTAGTTGGGGCCAGCGCCCCTGCAAGAGTAGGTCGTTGCTAGGCGAAAATCCCCTGCTGTATATACAGCAGGGGATTTTTGATTTGATTCAACCCAAAAATTTCCGCATTAAGTATTCATGAAGCAGCAACGGCACTTTTTCCGCCGACACGGAGAGAAACTCAAGAATAAAAGTGTATGCCTTGCTTGGGTAAGAATGGAGAAGCTCGCTCCACCATTCCGTCTCATAGCGCGAAATCATGCTCAAGTTATACAGCAACAAGTAATGGGCGTGTATTTCTGGAAGCGAGAATGTTTTCTCTTTCTTGACTGGAATTCGGAGTGTACCGTCAAGATGGAATAAAAACGGACCTTCTCCGGCCGGCGACAGCGGCGATTCTATATGAAAATACAGAAATTCTCCTTCTTCTTTGGCGAACGAAAGCCGCTTTCCTTGTCCTTCTTCACAGAGATATTGGACAAAGCGGGACAACGACATATGGTAGTGGTCCAAAATCACTTTTGGGATGGCGAGCATCGGCGGCGAAGCAGTATGTACAACAGGCAAGGATAACGGTTTTTTTCGCCCGCTTAGAAGAAAAAACGTTTCATGCAACTCGCTAATTCGTTGCAACAGCGTGCCCATGCGAAATTTTTCCCCAGCTTCTTGTTTCACATGAAACATTTTTTCAGAAAAATGTGCGAATAAACCGTTTTTTTGTATTTTCACTTCATCATCTAAAAATTCGTAGCCCTGTTTTTTTCGTTTTCTTGCTGATACACCATGGGCCAAGACCGATGTTGATTCCGGGTAGTCGGGGTCGACAGTGAGCAGGCATGCTTTTAAGAGCTGCACCATGCCGTAAAACAAGAGAACTGGCTTGATGGACAGCGGCGCCTGCTGGGCAGCGGCGTAAAAGTTTTGCCCGTGTTCCAGATAATATAAAAATGGGTAACAGTTTGCATAACTGCGTTGGACGGCGTCATCCCGCTGCAGCTGTTGATAGCATTGCCGCAAAAATTGCTGCGCAGTATCGGCCGAGCGGAAAACAGAAAGGCGAAACAGTTGACCGTGATTTCCGAACATTTTTACCCCCCTTACATAGAATTGTCTTGAAATAACTGAAAAGTTGGACATTTTCTTGATTCCTTGACAGTAGTTTAACCAGTTGTTAAGCTACTAATAATATTTCCGGACAAGGGGGAGAAAACATGTGGGAAGCGAAATTCGCCAAGGAAGGATTGACGTTTGATGACGTTCTTCTCATCCCAGCGAAGTCGGACGTATTGCCGCGCGATGTTGATGTAACCACGAAGTTGAGCGATACGCTGCAGTTGAACATCCCGATTCTCAGCGCTGGGATGGATACGGTCACCGAAGCGGAGATGGCAATTGCGATGGCGCGTCAGGGAGGCCTTGGCATCATTCACAAAAATATGTCGATCGAACAGCAGGCCGAGCAGGTCGACAAGGTGAAACGGTCGGAACGAGGCGTCATTACGGACCCGTTTTTCCTAACGCCGGATCATCAAGTGTATGATGCAGAACACTTAATGAGTAAATATCGGATCTCGGGGGTGCCGATCGTCAACAACCCCGAGGAGCAAAAATTGGTCGGCATTATTACGAACCGTGACTTGCGTTTCATTCAAGACTATTCGATTAAAATTTCCGAGGTAATGACGAAGGAAAACTTGATCACTGCTCCGGTGGGGACAACGTTGGAGGAAGCAGAGAAAATTTTGCAGCGACACAAGGTCGAAAAACTGCCTCTTGTTGATGAAAACGGTGTGCTGAAGGGATTAATTACGATCAAGGATATTGAAAAGGTCATTGAGTTCCCGAATTCGGCGAAAGATGCGAAAGGGAGGCTGATTGTCGGGGCGGCCGTCGGGGTGACGGCGGACACGATGATTCGCGTCAAAAAGCTTGTTGAGGCAGGGGTTGATGTCATTGTCGTTGACACGGCGCACGGCCATTCGAAAGGCGTCCTAGAGACGGTGGCCAACATCCGACGCCAATACCCGGACTTGAACATCATCGCCGGCAATGTCGCGACAGCTGAAGGGACGCGCGACTTGATTGAGGCTGGGGCGAACATTATTAAAGTCGGAATCGGTCCGGGGTCCATCTGCACGACCCGGGTTGTCGCCGGGGTTGGTGTGCCGCAAATTACGGCGATCTACGACTGTGCGACTGAGGCGCGCAAACATGGCGTCCCGGTCATCGCTGACGGCGGGATCAAATATTCCGGCGACATTGTGAAGGCGATCGCGGCTGGGGCGCATGCGGTTATGCTCGGCAGCTTGCTTGCTGGTGTTTCCGAAAGCCCGGGTGAGACGGAAATTTACCAAGGCCGCCGCTTTAAGGTGTACCGGGGCATGGGATCGGTCGCAGCCATGGAGCGCGGCAGCAAAGACCGCTATTTTCAAGAAGATGCGAAAAAGTTTGTCCCGGAAGGCATCGAGGGACGCGTTCCATACAAAGGGCCGCTTGCCGACACGATTTATCAGCTTGTCGGTGGGTTGCGCGCCGGCATGGGCTATTGTGGAACCCGCAATTTGGAAGAGCTGCGCGAAAAAACGCAGTTTATCCGCATGACGAGCGCGGGGCTTCGTGAAAGCCATCCGCATGACGTGCAAATTACGAAAGAAGCGCCGAACTACTCTGCTTTTTGATCGGAGTTGCGCCGATCGGCTCAACTTTGACGGAGACATGTCCTCCGTCTATTTTTTTGGCCGACGGTATGTTACAATAACGGTTGTGTGAGGAGGGTGTCATTGTGAGGAGGAGAAAACAAAACTGGTTGTTTTGGTTGCTGTCGATTTGCCTTTGTTTAACGTTTGGTCCGTTTCAACAGACGGTGAAGGCGGAAAGCGCCCCGCTTGACATCCGGGCGGACGCTGCGATTTTAGTGGATGCACAAACGGGAAGAATTTTGTATGAAAAAAATATCGATACGGTGCTTGGGATTGCCAGCATGACGAAAATGATGACCGAGTATTTGCTTCTTGACGCCATTAAGGCGAAGCGCGTCAAATGGGATCAAATGTACACGCCAAGCGATTACGTGTACCGGCTGTCGCAAGACCGGGCGCTGTCCAATGTCCCGTTGCGAAAAGATGGCAAGTATACGGTGCGTGAGCTGTACGAGGCAATGGCCATTTATTCGGCGAACGGGGCAACGGTCGCGATTGCTGAGATCATCGCTGGATCGGAGAAAAATTTTGTGAAAATGATGAACGACAAAGCGAAAGAGCTTGGGCTGAAAGATTATAAGTTTGTCAATGCCACAGGGTTGAGCAATAAGGATTTAAAAGGATTCCATCCGGAAGGGACAAGCACAAATGAGGAAAACGTCATGTCCGCACGTGCGATGGCGATGCTTGCCTACCGGTTGCTGAAAGATCATCCCGAAGTGCTGAAAACAGCGAGCATTCCTCATAAAGTATTCCGGGAAGGAACAAAAGATGAAATCAAAATGGACAACTGGAATTGGATGCTGCCTGGGCTTGTGTACGGATACGAAGGTGTAGACGGGTTGAAAACCGGCTATACGGAATTTGCCGGCAACTGTTTCACCGGGACGGCGAAACGAAACGGCGTCCGCTTGATTTCGGTTGTCATGAACGCGAAAGATGCGAGTGGGAAAACAACAAAAGAGGCGCGCTTTAAAGAGACAGAAAAACTATTTAACTACGGATTCAACCAATACTCCCTCGAGACGCTTTATCCAAAAGGGTACCAGCTGAAAGGAAAAGAAACACTTCCGGTCGTGAAAGGGAAAGAAAAAGAGGTTCGTGTCGCGACAGGAAAGAATCTGGATCTGCTTGTGAAAAACGGCGAGGAAAAACAATACAAACCTGTATATGTGTTGGACAAGAAAAAAATGACAAAAGAAGGAAAGCTAGTCGCCCCTTTGAAAAAAGGGGAAACGGTTGGATATATGACGCTCGAATATAAAGGGGACGACTCCCTTGCCTTCTTAAGCCCAGACATGCAAAAAAACATCCGTGTGCCGCTTGTCACAACAGCTGAAGTCGAAAAAGCCAATTGGTTTGTTCTTTCGATGCGCGCGGTCGGCGGACTGTTTGTTGATTTATGGACAAGCGTCGCCAAAACAGTGAAAGGCTGGCTGTAAAATCGACTCCCCTTGATGGGGAGCTTTTTTCCATTGTGATTTTTGTAAAAATTGAGGTAAAATAAAACAGTGGAATCGTCCTTTTGCATGCCTCGCAAAGCATAAGGATTAGGAATAGGGGGAATCAACGTTGGCATTGACAGGTACGGACCGCGTCAAACGCGGCATGGCGGAAATGCAAAAAGGCGGCGTCATCATGGACGTCGTGAACGCAGAACAGGCGAAAATCGCTGAAGCGGCAGGGGCTGTCGCGGTTATGGCGCTCGAGCGCGTCCCGGCGGACATTCGCGCCGCTGGCGGTGTCGCGCGCATGGCCGACCCGACGGTGATCGAAGAAGTGATGAACGCCGTTTCGATCCCAGTCATGGCGAAAGTGCGGATCGGTCACTATGTTGAGGCGCGTGTCTTAGAGGCGCTTGGTGTCGACTACATTGACGAAAGCGAAGTATTAACGCCGGCTGATGAGGAGTTCCATATTGACAAACGGCAGTTTACCGTTCCATTTGTGTGCGGTTGCCGCGATTTAGGGGAAGCGGCGCGCCGCATTGCAGAAGGGGCATCGATGTTGCGGACGAAAGGAGAGCCGGGGACAGGCAACATCGTTGAGGCCGTGCGCCATATGCGCAAAGTGAACGCGCAAATTCGCAAAGTCGTCAACATGAGCGAAGATGAGCTTGTCGCTGAGGCGAAACAGCTCGGGGCTCCGGTTGAGGTGCTGCGCGAGATCAAGCGGCTTGGCCGCCTGCCGGTCGTCAACTTTGCCGCCGGCGGTGTCGCGACACCGGCTGACGCTGCCTTGATGATGCACTTGGGTGCGGACGGTGTCTTTGTTGGGTCTGGCATTTTCAAATCGGAAAATCCGGAAAAATACGCGCGCGCGATCGTAGAGGCGACGACTCATTACGAAGACTATGAATTGATCGCACACTTGTCGAAAGGATTGGGCGGCGCGATGCGCGGCATCGATATCGCGACATTGTTGCCGGAGCACCGGATGCAAGAACGCGGCTGGTAAGCTAAATAAAGGAGCAAAGCAACGATGAAAATAGGTGTACTTGGACTGCAAGGAGCTGTGCGGGAGCATGTTCGCGCCATTGAGGCGTGCGGCGCCGAGGCGGTCATCGTGAAAAAGCCGGAGCAGCTTGAAGGGTTGGACGGTCTTGTGCTGCCGGGCGGCGAAAGCACGACGATGCGGCGGCTCATCGACCGCTATGGGCTGATGGAGCCGCTCAAGCAATTTGCCGCTGCCGGCAAGCCGATGTTCGGCACGTGCGCCGGACTCATTTTGCTGGCGAAGCGAATTGTCGGCTATGACGAGCCACATTTAGGATTAATGGACATTACGGTGGAGCGGAACTCGTTCGGTCGGCAGCGGGAAAGCTTTGAGGCGGAGCTGTCGATTAAAGGCGTCGGCGATGGCTTTGTCGGCGTCTTCATCCGCGCTCCGCATATCGTGGAGGCCGGGGACGGGGTCGATGTCTTGGCGACATACAATGACCGCATTGTCGCCGCTCGACAAGGACAGTTTCTTGGCTGCTCGTTCCACCCAGAGCTGACCGACGATCATCGATTGATGCAATACTTCCTCAACATGGTCAAAGAAGCGAAAATGGCGTCAAGCCTCAAGTAAAGTGATCAAGCGAAAGCGATGAGAGGAACGAGTAGCGGGATGCCTTCCTTATCAGAGAGCCGGTGGGCGGTGCGAACCGGCAGGGAGCTCCTGTGAATCCATCCTCGAGCAAAACGTTGAACGCCCAAAGGGCCAGTAGGCGTTTTCGGCCGCCGCCGTTAACGGCAAAAGGGGAAGGCATAGCAAGCCTTCAATAAGGGTGGCACCGCGGGATGGCTCCCGTCCCTTTTTTGGGACGGGGGCTTTTTTATGTATAATATTGAATGGAAAAGGAGGTAAAAGCCATGCTGGATGTGAAAATATTGCGCACCCAGTTTGAAGAAGTGAAAGAAAAACTAATGCAGCGCGGCGGGGATTTGACGAACATCGACCGCTTTGAACAATTGGACAAAGACCGCCGCCGCTTGATCGCGGAAGTCGAAGAGCTGAAAAGCAAGCGCAACGATGTGTCGCAGCAAATCGCTGTCCTAAAGCGCGAGAAAAAGGACGCCGAGCCGCTGATTGCCCAAATGCGCGAAGTCGGTGACCGCATTAAACGGATGGATGAACAAATTCGCCAGCTTGAGGCGGAACTCGACGACTTGTTGTTGTCAATTCCAAACGTGCCGCACGAATCAGTGCCGATCGGCCAATCAGAAGAGGACAATGTGGAAGTGCGGAGATGGGGAGAGCCGCGTTCGTTTTCCTTTGAGCCGAAGCCGCATTGGGAAATCGCCGATCGGCTCGGTTTGCTCGACTTTGAGCGAGCCGCCAAAGTGGCGGGAAGCCGATTTGTCTTTTATAAAGGGTTAGGAGCGCGGCTTGAGCGGGCGCTCATCAACTTTATGCTTGACATCCATCTCGATGAATTCGGTTACGAAGAAGTGTTGCCGCCATATTTAGTGAACCGGGCGAGCATGATCGGAACCGGACAGTTGCCGAAATTTGCCGAGGATGCGTTCCATTTGGACAGCGAAGATTATTTCCTCATTCCGACCGCTGAGGTGCCGGTGACGAACCTGCACCGCGACGAAATTTTGGCCGCAGATGATTTGCCGATTTACTATGCGGCCTACAGCGCCTGCTTCCGCGCGGAAGCCGGGTCGGCCGGCCGCGACACGAGAGGGCTGATCCGTCAGCATCAGTTCAATAAAGTCGAGCTGGTAAAGTTCGTAAAGCCGGAGGACTCGTACGATGAATTGGAAAAGCTGACGCGCCAGGCAGAGACGATTTTGCAACGGCTCGGGCTTCCGTACCGCGTTGTCGCCTTGTGCACCGGAGACCTTGGATTCTCGGCGGCGAAAACGTACGATATTGAAGTTTGGCTGCCAAGTTACGGAACGTACCGGGAAATTTCGTCGTGCAGCAACTTTGAGGCGTTTCAAGCGCGCCGTGCCAACATCCGCTTCCGTCGGGATCCAAAAGCGAAACCGGAGTACGTGCATACATTAAACGGTTCGGGGCTAGCCATTGGGCGGACGGTCGCCGCCATTTTGGAAAACTACCAGCAAGAAGACGGCTCGGTCATCGTTCCGGAAGCGCTTCGTCCTTACATGGGGAATCGGGACGTCATTCGCTGAAAAAAAGGTGCTTGAGGCAAATCGTTGGTTGACTTTTCCCGACTGCCGTGTTATAGTGAATGACGTTGGCAATGAGGAACAAGAAGTCTTGTTCTTGGCCAAGACGATGATGAAGAGGACTGACGCGCATAAGAGGAGATTGTCATCTGAAACGGCTGACCGCCGAAAGCCGTTTCCCATCATAAAAAAACCCGCCGTTGACCGGCGGGTTTTTTATGCCTTTATTTTTTTACAACAGTAAATTGATCAGCGATCAGCAGCCAGTTTTGTGGAAAATCAATGCCAAGTTTCCAATAGCTGACCCCGCGCAAACCAAGTTCCTTCACGAGATTAAATTTTGCTTGAATGGAGCGGGCGTCCTCAAACCATACTTCATGCTCGCGTCCGTTTTCGTCGCGATAGCGAAAATGCGGTGCCTGCGCCTCCGTATCGTATTCGATGGCAACGTTATACTTTGCGGCGAGGGCGATGGCTTGCTGCGGGCTGATGGCCTGGGCGTACGGGCCGCCGGGTACATATGGCAGCGTCCAGTCGTAGCCATACAAGTTTTGCCCCATCAAAATTTTTCCGGCTGGCATTTCAGAGATGGCGTACTCGAGAACGCGGCGGACCGGACCGATCGGGGACACCGGCATCGGCGGCCCGCCGCTGTAGCCCCATTCATACGTCATGATCACGACAAAGTCGACAATTTGTCCATGGGCGCGGTAGTCGTGTGCTTCGTACCAACGTCCGCGCTGGGTCGCGCTCGTTTTCGGCGCCAAGGCGGTCGACATCATCCACCCTTCTCGTGCAAACCGCCGTTTCGCTTTGCGCAAAAACGCATTATACGCCTCACGGTCTTCCGGGCGCAAATATTCAAAATCAAAATGGATGTCGCGGAAGCCATACCGTCTAGCGGTCGCGACAATGTTGTCGAGCAGACGATTTTGCAGCGTTTCGTTTGTTAACATAAGCGCGCCGAGCTCGTCGCTGAACTGCCCGTTTTCAATGTTGGCGACAACCATAACGAGCGTGACGCGGTTGGCGCGGGCAATATCCGGAAAGTCGTCAAGCGGCGGCTCTTGCAATGTCGCGTCGCGTCGGATCGCAAAATAAAAAGGACTCAAATAAGTCAAATACGGAGCGGCTTCGCGAGCGCTCGCCTCCAGCGCTGGGCTGACAGTCGCGCCGCGCGGTTCAATATAGGCGTTAAACTCCGCTCTTCGCTTGGCGCCGGGCGGTATATAAAGCCGCTGCCCGACCTTAAGCGGAGCGTTTAAGGAGAGGCGATTCACTTCGGCAAGCCGCTGCATCGGAATCGAAAATCGGCGTGCAATCGACCATAACGTGTCGCCGCGCTGCACCCAGTAAAAACGACCGACGATCGGGATCACGAGCGCCTGACCGACAACGAGTTTATCAGGGTTTGGAAGCTTGTTGGCCCGGACAATGTCTTCCGCCGTGGTCCCGTATGCCTCAGCAATTCCACTTAACGTTTGTCCACTCTGCACTACGTGGATTTGCATACTTGACCTCCTAGTTGCGTCTTTATTCTCCATATTCTATGATGAAAAGAAAGGAGAAATGACCGTTTGTGTGAAGGGGTATACGATGAACACCGACGAGTACTACATGCGATTGGCAATGGAAGAAGCAAAAAAAGCGGAGCAGATCGGCGAAGTGCCGATCGGCGCTGTCATCGTTCAAGACGGCCGCGTCATCGCCCGCGCTCATAATTTGCGGGAAACCGAACAACGCGCCATCGCTCATGCAGAAATTTTGGCAATCGATGAAGCATGCCGGGCAACCGGTTCATGGCGGCTTGAGCGGGCGACGTTGTACGTAACGCTTGAGCCGTGCGCCATGTGCGCAGGCGCCATTGTTCTTTCCCGCATCGAACGGGTTGTATTTGGCGCGTTTGACCCAAAGGGAGGGTGCGCTGGGACATTGATGAACTTATTGCAGGAAAGCCGATTTAACCATCAGGTTAAGGTGGTAAGCGGGGTGCTTGCTGACGAGTGCGGTTCGCTGTTGAGCCAATTTTTTCGACGATTGCGCGAACAAAAGAGAAATGTTGGCGGGAGTGCCAACGAAAATTCCGTCGATTGACATTGCATTTTTTCCGCTAACGAGCTATACTGATAGTGCCGTGCTAAGCGGGGAGGTAGCGGTGCCCTGTACTCGCAATCCGCTCTAGCGAGGCTGAATTCCTTCTCGAGGTTAGTCTGTTGCGAGGCCTGTCTCAAGCAAGTGGTGTTGACGTCTGGGTCCCGCGCAATGGGATTCCGTGAACCCTGTCAGGTCCGGAAGGAAGCAGCAGTAAGCGGATGCTCCCATGTGCCGCGGGGACGCCTGGGCTGAGCTAACTGCTTGAGCAACGCTCGGGGCAGCTAATCGACAGAAGGTGCACGGCCTTACATAGCGATAGGGAACAAAACCCACTCATGGCGAGTGGGTTTTTTGTTATTTCAAATTGCAATAGGAAGTTATATAATAGATAGGACGAGAGAAAGAGGAGGGCCGTTTTCCGTGGCATACCAAGCGTTATATCGCGTGTTTCGGCCGCAGCGCTTTGCGGACATGGTCGGCCAAGAACACGTGACCAAGACGTTGCAAAGCGCCCTGCTTCAACATAAAATATCGCACGCTTACTTATTTTCCGGCCCGCGCGGTACAGGAAAAACGAGCGCAGCGAAAATTTTCGCCAAGGCGGTCAACTGTGAACAGGCGCCAGCGGCGGAGCCATGCAATGAGTGTCCAGCTTGCCTCGGCATTACGAATGGAACGGTTCCCGATGTGCTGGAAATTGACGCTGCTTCCAACAACCGCGTCGATGAAATTCGTGATATCCGTGAGAAGGTGAAATTTGCGCCGACGTCGGCCCGCTACAAAGTGTATATCATCGACGAGGTGCATATGCTGTCGATCGGTGCGTTTAACGCGCTGTTGAAAACGTTGGAGGAGCCGCCGAAACACGTCATTTTCATTTTGGCCACGACCGAGCCGCACAAAATTCCGACGACGATCATTTCCCGCTGCCAACGGTTCGATTTTCGCCGCATCCCGCTTCCGGCGATCGTTTCACGGCTAAAGTATGTCGCAAGCGCCCAAGGTGTCGAGGCGTCCGATGAGGCATTGTCCGCCATCGCCCGTGCTGCAGACGGGGGGATGCGCGATGCGCTCAGCTTGCTTGATCAAGCCATTTCGTTCAGCGACGGGAAACTTCGGCTCGACGACGTGCTGGCGATGACCGGGGCTGCATCATTTGCCGCCTTATCGAGCTTCATCGAAGCCATCCACCGCAAAGATACAGCGGCGGTTCTTCAGCAGTTGGAAACGATGATGGCGCAAGGGAAAGATCCGCATCGTTTGGTTGAAGACTTGATTTTGTACTATCGCGATTTATTGCTGTACAAAACCGCTCCCTATGTGGAGGGAGCGATTCAAATTGCTGTCGTTGACGAAGCGTTCACTTCACTGTCGGAAATGATTCCGGTTTCCAATTTATACGAGGCCATCGAGTTGCTGAACAAAAGCCAGCAAGAGATGAAGTGGACAAACCACCCACGCCTTCTGTTGGAAGTGGCGCTTGTGAAACTTTGCCATCCATCAGCCGCCGCCCCGTCGCTGTCGGCTTCCGAGTTGGAACCGTTGATAAAGCGGATTGAAACGCTGGAGGCGGAATTGCGGCGCCTGAAGGAACAACCGCCTGCTGCCCCTCCGTCGACCGCCGCGCCGGTGAAAAAACTGTCCAAACCGATGAAAACGGGGGGATATAAAGCCCCGGTTGGCCGCATTTACGAGCTGTTGAAACAGGCGACGCATGAAGATTTAGCTTTGGTGAAAGGATGCTGGGCGGATGTGCTCGACACGTTGAAACGGCAGCATAAAGTGTCGCACGCTGCCTTGCTGCAAGAGAGCGAGCCGGTTGCAGCGAGCGCCTCAGCGTTTGTATTAAAATTCAAATACGAAATCCACTGCAAAATGGCGACCGATCCCACAAGTTCGGTCAAAGAAAACGTCGAAGCGATTTTGTTTGAGCTGACAAACCGCCGCTTTGAAATGGTAGCCATTCCGGAGGGAGAATGGGGAAAAATAAGAGAAGAGTTCATCCGCAATAAGGACGCCATGGTGGAAAAAAGCGAAGAAGATCCGTTAATCGCCGAAGCGAAGCGGCTGTTTGGCGAAGAGCTGATCGAAATTAAAGAATAAACCGTTTAAAGGAGGATGCCAAGATGATGCGTGGCGGAATGGGCAATATGCAAAAAATGTTAAAACAAATGCAAAAAATGCAAAAAGAAATGCAAAAAGCGCAGGAAGAGTTGGCGGAAAAAACGGTGGAAGGCACGGCGGGCGGAGGCATGGTGACCGTTGTCGCTAACGGTCATAAACAAATTTTGGAAGTAAAAATTAAAGAGGAAGTCGTCGACCCAGACGATATTGAAATGCTGCAAGATTTGATTTTGGCAGCGACAAACGATGCGTTGAAAAAAGCGGATGAGTTGGCTAATGAAATGATGGGGCAGTTTACGAAAGGACTTAACATTCCAGGGTTGTTCTAGGGGGGGCGTATGCATTATCCAGAACCGCTATCGAAGTTGATTGACAGTTTTATGAAACTGCCCGGCATCGGCCCGAAAACGGCTGCCCGCCTTGCATTTCATGTGCTGGCGATGAAAGAAGACACCGTGCTTGAGTTTGCCAAGGCGCTCGTTGATGTCAAGCGGCATATTCATTATTGCACGATTTGCGGACATATTACAGATACAGACCCTTGCTACATCTGCAAAGACGAGCGGCGCGACCGGACGACGATTTGCGTTGTTCAGGATCCGAAAGATGTCATCGCCATGGAGAGGATGAAAGAATACAATGGCCTGTACCACGTGTTGCACGGGGCCATCTCGCCGATGGAAGGCATCGGACCGGAAGATATTAAAATCGCCGAGCTGCTCACGCGATTGCAGGATGAGACGGTCCAAGAGGTGATTTTAGCGACCGACCCGAACATCGAGGGAGAGGCAACGGCGATGTACATCTCCCGCCTGTTGAAGCCGACAGGAATCAAAGTCACCCGCATCGCCCATGGCTTGCCGGTCGGCGGCGACTTGGAGTATGCGGACGAAGTGACGTTATCAAAGGCGTTGGAAGGGCGCCGTGAGCTATAGAGAGAAAGAAGGTGGGGATCGGTTTGTTATGGCGGCGAAAGGGGAAACTAAAGAGACAATTTGATGAGAAGTTAATGGCTGAACTACAAAAGGCTAGAACTGAATGGCTTGAGCAGAAACAACTCATCGAAAAAAGCGTCGATCCGTCTCCGGAGGTGCTGAGCGCATTGCAACTCGCTGAGGCCAAATATTTTTTCCTCCTCCGCGAAGCGAAGCACCGCCGCATCACACTTAAGGAAGTGCGTTAACTTCCTTATTTTTTTGTTCTTTTTTCCCCTGTTTCTCATACGTTGGTAGTACAAGCGTGCAAAAAGGGGGTTCAAACGTTGGAGCCGAAAGTCGTCATTACCGTGTTGCTAGCGCTTATCGCCGTTTTGCTTATCGTCGGCGCCCGTCTCAAAGCGCTTCGCCTGATCGGCTACGCTGCTATCCGCCTGATCGTCGGGGCGCTCGCGCTGTTTGTCATCAACGCCATCGGCGGGCATTTTAACATCCATATTCCGATTAACCTCGTCACCTCAATCGTTTGCGGATTTCTTGGCCTCCCTGGAGCGGCAGCGTTAATCGTGATTGACCGATATATTTTGTAGGCATCATTATTCAAGATGCCTTTTATTTTTTTGTTTAAAAGTTATTGACTTTTATATGACAATGCATTATATTAATTAATGTCGCTGTTCATGAAAGATATGTTGACAGCAAATTAAATGATATGTATAATGATAAAAGTGTGCAAGATAAACAAGTTCCTTGAAAACTAAACAAAACGCAAGCGTCATAAGAAAAGCGGAGGCCGCTTTGGCCGAAGCTGGACAATCCGAAAAGCCAATCAACTTTCTTTGGAGAGTTTGATCCTGGCTCAGGACGAACGCTGGCGGCGTGCCTAATACATGCAAGTCGAGCGGACCGGATCGGAGCTTGCTCTGATTTGGTCAGCGGCGGACG
>NZ_JBREBQ010000055.1:0-13530 GCF_052906625.1 Geobacillus sp. CCR
GGATCTTGTCCGCCCGCTCCGACGAACCGTTTTTGCCGTACACCGTCATCCAAGGCATCGCCGTGCCGATCGCCGGATGGCATCTCGTCTTTTTGTACCGCCATTTGTACGACGAAGGGGCGAAAGAAGCGCTGTTATGGCATTACCGAAAAACGGTCGTCTTCGACTTGGTTCGCTATGCTGTTTTGCATGGGGGATGCATCGTTCTTCTTGTCGCGGCGGTCATATGGATTCATGGAACGATGTTTCTCACCGCACCCGTGTTGGTGCACCTGTTTCTGCTGTTTTCGTTTTACCAGTTGATTGGGCTTGCCTTGTTAGGCGTCTTTGGCAGCCTAGATATCGCCTTATCGGTCATCGCGGTCTATACCTTTATGGAAGTCGCAACGCAAGGAACGTTCATGCCGTGGCCACATCTGTTTTTGTTTCAAGCGCCGGCCGATTCGCTGCCCCTCCTTCTCCCCATGATGTGGCTGGGGGCGGGCATCGTGATCGCCGCCATTTTGATTGGACGGGAGTTTTGGTAAACGAATTGGAAGCCATCGGCTGAATGTGGGAATGAGGAGCTTCTATGGAACGATGTCCGTTCGTTTAGTGCACCCGGCCGCATACTCCTCTTGTCGCTTCCATGGTCAGGAAGTGGGAAGTCGTTTCTCCTTTTTATCATGGCTAATTGAGATGGCCGCCGTAAATCGAAAAAAGCTCTCTATAAAGTCTTGACTGACTCCTTTTTGTCGCTTCATTTGTTTGCCATGGCGAATTATGCTACAATGCAAAAAGGATGAATGAGAAGGACAGGGGGACTTGGCACGGTGGCATACTATTGGATTGCGGCGGCGGTCGTCATCCTCGATCAATGGACGAAATGGCTTGTCGTCCGCTATATGCGGCTTGGGGAAAGCATCCCGGTCATTGACAATGTGCTCTATATTACGTCGCACCGCAATCGCGGCGCGGCGTGGGGCATGCTGGAAGGGCAGTTTTGGCTCTTTTATTTGATTACGGTTATTGTCGTGGCGGCGATCGTGATTTACATCCGCCGCCTGAAGCCTTCCGAGCGCCTGGCCGGCGTGGGGCTTGGGCTGATGCTCGGCGGGGCGATCGGCAATTTTATCGACCGCGTATTCCGGAAAGAAGTGGTCGACTTTATTCATACGTACATCGGCACGTACAGCTTTCCGGTGTTCAATATCGCCGACTCGGCGCTGACCGTCGGCGTCATCTTGCTGTTTGTCCATATGTTTTTTTTCGCGACACCAGAGAAAGGGAATGAGTAGATGGACACGATCACATTTCACATTGAAGACGAATATGACGGCGAGCGGATCGATAAAGTGATCGCGGCGCTAAATGACGAATGGTCGCGTTCGCAAGTGCAGCAATGGATCAAAAGCGGGCTTGTGACCGTGAACGGCCAAACGGTGAAGGCGAACTACAAATGCGAGGCGGGCGACTCGGTCGCCGTCTCACCGCCGGAGCCGGAGCCGCTTCATGTCGAGCCGGAGCCGATTCCGCTGGACATTTATTATGAGGATGAGGATGTCCTTGTCGTCAACAAACCGCGCGGCATGGTCGTCCATCCGGCGCCCGGGCATATGCGCGGCACGCTTGTCAACGCGCTTCTCG
Organism: Geobacillus sp. CCR; assembly: GCF_052906625.1. Lineage (NCBI taxonomy): Bacteria > Bacillati > Bacillota > Bacilli > Caryophanales > Anoxybacillaceae > Geobacillus > Geobacillus sp. CCR. The sequence continues at coordinate 1,627 of NZ_JBREBQ010000055.1, forward strand.
CCCATTGCCGCGACCTGTCTGGGATCAACGGCGTGCTTCGCCCCGGCATCGTCCATCGGATTGACAAAGACACATCAGGACTATTGATGGTGGCGAAAAACGACGCCGCCCACCGCTCGCTCGTCGAGCAGCTTGTGAACAAAACGGTGACGCGCCGCTACAAGGCGATCGTCCACGGCGTCATTCCACACGATTACGGGACGATCGACGCGCCGATCGGCCGCGACAAGCGCGATCGAAAGAAAATGGCCGTCACCGAGGAAAACGGCAAGGAAGCCGTCACCCATTTCCGCGTGCTCGAGCGGTTTCGCCATTATACGTATGTGGAGTGCCAGCTGGAAACGGGGCGGACGCACCAAATTCGCGTCCATATGAAATACATCGGCTATCCGCTCGCTGGCGACCCGCAATACGGGCCGAAAAAAACGCTCGCCATCGACGGCCAGGCGCTTCACGCCGGGGTGCTCGGCTTCCGTCATCCGAGAAGCGGCGAGTATTTGGAATTCGAAGCGCCGTTGCCGCCGGAGTTTGCCGAGCTGCTTGACTGGCTGCGAAAAAACGATTGACAAACGAACACGCCCCCTTTACAATGAAAACAGGTGAACAGGAACCTTTAAGTTCAGTCCTGTGAGGCTGAAAAGGGGTCGGAATGACAAAGAAGGGCGATGTATGCCCATCTTGTTTGGTGATAAGCGCGCCATCCCCCGCTTCACAGGCGGGGGATTTTTTGTGCCAACGGAGGTGGCTTGTATGCAAAAGGCGGTCGTGATGGACGAACAGGCGATTCGCCGCGCTTTGACGCGCATCGCCCACGAAATCATCGAACGAAACAAAGGCATTGACGGCTGCGTGCTTGTCGGAATTAAAACGCGCGGCATTTACTTGGCGCGCCGCTTGGCGGAGCGGATCGAGCAAATTGAAGGGGCGTCCGTTCCCGTCGGTGAGCTTGACATCACCTTGTACCGCGACGATTTGACCGTGAAGACGGACGACCATGAACCGCTTGTGAAAGGAACGAATGTGCCGTTTCCGGTGACCGAGCGGAATGTCATTTTAGTTGATGACGTGCTCTTCACCGGCCGGACGGTGCGGGCGGCGATGGATGCGGTCATGGATTTGGGCCGCCCGGCGCGCATCCAGCTCGCCGTGCTTGTTGACCGCGGCCACAGGGAACTCCCGATCCGCGCTGATTTCGTCGGCAAAAACGTGCCGACCTCTCGTTCGGAACTGATCGTCGTGGAGCTTTCGGAAGTGGACGGCATCGATCAAGTCTCCATTCATGAAAAATAGCGAAGCACCCTTTTAAGCGCAGTCCCGTGAGGCTGCAAAAGGGGCGGAATCGTTTCGGCTGTTTCTGCACCCTCTTTGCGTCTTCGCGGGCAAAGAGGGATTTTTTTGTGCACACTAGAAAGCAAGCCTCGCTCATTTGATCAAAGGAGTGACGAAAGATGAACAAACCGGTGTTGGACATTCAAGACCGCCCGACTGTTGGGCAATGGATCACCTTAAGCCTTCAGCATTTATTCGCCATGTTCGGGGCGACGATTTTAGTGCCGTACTTAGTCGGCTTAGATCCGTCGATCGCCTTGCTCACAAGCGGGCTTGGAACATTGGCGTTTTTGCTCATTACGAAATGGCAAGTGCCGGCGTATCTTGGCTCGTCGTTCGCCTACATTGCGCCGATCATCGCGGCGAAAACGGCTGGCGGCCCGGGAGCGGCCATGATCGGCAGCTTCCTCGCCGGATTGGTGTACGGGGTTGTCGCCCTCATCATTAAAAAAGCCGGCTACCGCTGGGTGATGAAACTGTTGCCGCCGGTTGTGGTCGGCCCGGTCATCATCGTCATCGGCCTCGGCTTGGCCGGGACGGCGGTCGGGATGGCGATGAACGGCCCGGACGGCAAATACAGCCTGCTTCATTTCTCGGTGGCGCTTGTGACGCTCGCGGCCACGATCGTCTGCTCGGTGCTTGCGCGCGGCATGTTGAGCTTGATTCCAGTGCTTGTCGGCATCGTTGTCGGCTACGTTTACGCCCTCGCTGTCGGACTGGTTGACTTGTCGAAAGTGGCGGCGGCCAAATGGTTCGAATGGCCGGATTTCTTGATTCCGTTTGCCGATTATCCGGTGCGCATCACTGCCGAGATCGTCATGCTCATGGTGCCGGTGGCGATCGTCACCTTGTCCGAACATATCGGCCACCAGCTTGTGTTAAGCAAAGTCATCGGCCGCGACCTCATTCAAAAACCGGGGCTGCACCGCTCGATTTTAGGGGACGGAACAGCGACGATGATTTCCGCCTTGCTCGGCGGCCCGCCGAAAACGACGTACGGGGAAAACATCGGCGTGCTCGCGATCACCCGGGTTTACAGCGTCTATGTGCTCGCCGGCGCGGCGGTCATCGCGATCGCCTTTGGCTTCGTCGGCAAAATCACGGCGCTGATCAGCTCGATTCCGACGCCGGTCATGGGCGGCGTGTCGATCTTGCTGTTTGGCATCATCGCCTCGTCCGGATTGCGGATGCTCGTTGACAGCCGCATCGACTTCGGCGCGACGCGCAACTTGGTCATCGCCTCGGTTATCTTGGTGATCGGCATCGGCGGTGCGGTGCTGAAAATCAGCGACAGCTTCCAAATCACCGGCATGGCGCTCTCGGCGATTGTCGGCGTCCTGCTCAACTTAGTGCTGCCGGGGCGTCCGCAAGAAGCGGAAAACTTATTTGAAGCTGAAAACGACAGCGGCCATGTTGCCTAAATCGAATACAAAACACCTTTTAATTAAGTCCCGTGAGGCTTAAAAAGGTGTGAAAACAGGCGCATCCAGGGCCGGAGTGCACCTTCTCCGGTTCTGCCATGCGCTGATCGTCACACCTTGCCCAGCCGGCAAGGTGTTTTTTTGCAAAAAAAGAAAGGGAGAGAGGCCAATGACCCATCTTTTTACATTGAGCGAACTGCCGCTTTCCGACATCACCCGGCTGCTTGATGAAGCGGAAGCGTTCCGCCGCGGCCGCGCTTGGCGCCCGGCCGCGCCGATGTATGTCGCCAATTTGTTTTTCGAACCGAGCACGCGCACGAAATGCAGCTTCGAGATGGCGGAACGGAAGCTTGGGCTTCATGTCATCCCGTTTGACCCGGAACGGTCAAGCGTGCAAAAAGGGGAGACGCTGTACGATACGGTCAAGACGCTTGAAGCGATCGGCGTTGACGCGGTTGTCATCCGCCACCACGAAGATGCGTATTTCGAAGCGCTCCGTCATGCGGTCGGCATCCCGGTCATCAACGCCGGCGACGGCTGCGGGCATCATCCGACCCAGTCGCTCTTGGACTTATTGACGATTCGCCAAGAGTTTGGCGCTTTCACTGGCTTGACGGTGGCGATTATCGGCGACATCCGCCACAGCCGCGTCGCTCGCTCCAATGCGGAAGTGTTGACACGATTGGGCGCGAACGTCCTGTTTTCCGGACCGGAAGAGTGGAAAGACGAAACGAATCCGCACGGGACGTACGTCGAACTCGATGAGGCCATCGCCTGCGCCGATGTCGTGATGCTGCTTCGCATCCAGCACGAGCGGCATGCAGAAACGATGGGCTTGACAAAAGAAGAGTACCATGTGCGGTACGGGTTGACGCTTGAGCGGGCGCGGCGGATGAAACCAGGGGCTGTCATTTTGCATCCAGCGCCGGTCAACCGCGGGGTCGAAATCGCAAGCGAACTGGTCGAAGCGAAGGCATCGCGCATCTTTAAACAAATGGAAAACGGCGTCTACGTACGGATGGCCGTCTTAAAACGGGCAATGGAAGGGAGAATGGAGCATGGACGTATGGCTGAAAAATGGCATGTCGTTCAATGAAGATGGGAAATTGGTGCGGACACATCTCAAAATGGAACACGGAACCATTGCGGCGATCCTGTATGAACAGCCGCTCGAAGCGGATGGGGAGGACGTGATCGACGTCGGCGGTCGTCTCATCGCTCCCGGCTTGATCGACTTGCACGTTCATTTGCGCGAACCAGGCGGCGAGGCGAAAGAAACGATTGAAACGGGCACGCTCGCCGCGGCGAAAGGCGGTTTTACGACGGTTGCCGCCATGCCGAACACAAATCCGGTGCCGGACCGGAAAGAACAGATGGAACGGCTGCAAGCCCGCATCCGCGAAACGGCGCGCGTCAACGTGCTTCCGTACGCGGCGATCACGATCGGGCAAAAAGGGGAAGAGCTGGCTGACTTTGCGGCGCTAAAAGAAGCAGGGGCGTTCGCGTTCACCGATGACGGCGTCGGCGTCCAGTCGGCTGGGATGATGTTTGAAGCGATGAAACAGGCGGCGGCGCTCGATATGCCGATCGTCGCCCATTGCGAGGACGATACATTAAAAAACGGCGGCGCGGTGCATGACGGCGAGTTCGCCCGCCGGCATGGGCTCGCCGGCATTCCATCCGTCTGCGAAGCGGTGCACATCGCCCGCGACGTCCTGCTCGCGGAAGCAGCGGGATGCCATTATCACGTCTGCCATATCAGCACGAAAGAATCGGTGCGCGCCGTCCGCGACGCGAAGCGGGCCGGCATCCGCGTCACGGCCGAAGTGACGCCGCACCATCTGCTCTTGTGCGATGAGGATATTCCAGGGCTTGATGCGAACTACAAAATGAACCCGCCGCTGCGCAGCCGCGCGGACCGCGAGGCGCTCATTGAGGGCCTGCTCGATGGCACGATCGATTTTATCGCTACGGACCACGCGCCGCATACGGCTGCGGAAAAAGCGAAAGGCATCGAGGCGGCGCCGTTTGGCATCGTTGGGCTCGAAACGGCGTTTCCGCTCTTATATACCCATTTCGTCAAAACAGGCGTGTTTACATTAAAGCAGCTTGTCGATTGGCTGACGATCAAGCCGGCGCAATGTTTTGGCCTTAAGGCCGGGCGGCTTGCCGTCGGGGCGCCGGCGGACATTGCGGTCATCGATTTGGAAACGGAAGAAGCGATTGATCCCGAGACGTTTGCCTCAAAAGGGAAAAATACGCCGTTTGCCGGCTGGGTGTGCCAAGGCTGGCCGGTGATGACGTTTGTCGGCGGTACACTCGTATGGGAGAAAGGAAGGGCGTAAAGATGAAACGGCAGCTGATTTTAGAAGATGGTTCGTTTTTTGTCGGCGAAGCGTTTGGCAGCTTGAAAGAGACGACCGGCGAAGTCGTGTTTAACACCGGCATGACCGGGTATCAAGAAATTTTGACCGACCCGTCGTATTGCGGGCAAATTGTGACGATGACGTATCCATTGATCGGCAACTACGGCATCAACCGCGATGACTTTGAAGCGATCCGCCCGTACGTGCACGGATTCATCGTCAAAGAAGCGTGCCTCATGCCGTCCAACTGGCGCGGAGAACTGACGCTGGATGAGTATTTAAAAGAAAAAGACATTCCGGGACTCGCGGGCATTGACACGCGCAAACTGACGCGCCTTATCCGCCAATACGGAACGTTAAAAGGGATGATCTGTGGGCTAGATGTCGATCCGGTGGAAGCAGCAGCCAAGCTGCGGGCGATGGAGTGGCCGCGCGACCAAGTGCGGCGCGTCTCAACAAAAAGCGCCTACCCAAGCCCGGGGCGCGGCGAGCGCGTCGTCTTGATCGACTTTGGGATGAAGCACGGCATTTTGCGCGAACTGAACAAGCGAAACTGCGATGTCATCGTGTTGCCGTACAATGCGACGGCGGAAGACGTGCTCAGCTGGCATCCGGACGGAGTGATGCTGTCAAATGGACCGGGCGACCCGAAAGACGTGCCGGAAGCGATCGAGATGATCCGCGGGATTCTCGGCAAAGCGCCGCTCTTTGGCATCTGCCTCGGCCATCAGCTGTTCGCGTTGGCGTGCGGGGCGAATACGGAGAAAATGAAATTCGGCCATCGCGGCTCGAACCATCCGGTCAAAGACTTGCGCACCGGCAAAGTCGCCATCACGGCGCAAAACCATGGGTATACGGTCACGCACGAGTCGCTTTCTGGCACGCGTCTTGAAGTGACGCATGTCGCCTTAAACGACGGCACGGTCGAAGGGCTCCGCCATCTCGATTTCCCGGCGTTTACGGTGCAGTATCATCCGGAAGCGTCGCCGGGGCCAGAAGATGCCAATCCGCTGTTTGACGAGTTTTTGGCGCTCATCCGCCAGTTCAACAAGAAAGGGGAAGTCATCCATGCCTAAGCGCCGCGACATTGAAACGATTTTAGTCATCGGCTCGGGGCCGATCGTCATCGGCCAGGCGGCCGAGTTCGACTACGCAGGGACGCAAGCGTGCTTAGCCCTAAAAGAAGAAGGATACAAAGTCATTCTGGTGAACTCAAACCCGGCGACGATCATGACCGATACGGAAATCGCCGATAAAGTGTATATGGAGCCGCTGACGCTTGAGTTTGTCGCCCGCATCATCCGCAAGGAGCGGCCGGACGCGATTTTGCCGACGCTTGGCGGCCAGACGGGCCTTAACTTGGCGGTCGAGCTCGCCAAAGCCGGGGTGCTCGAGGAGTGCGGCGTCGAAATTCTCGGCACGAAGCTTGAAGCGATCGAAAAAGCGGAAGACCGCGAACAGTTCCGCGCTCTCATGAACGAGCTTGGCGAGCCGGTGCCGGAAAGCGCGATTATTCACAGCTTGGAAGAAGCGTACGCCTTTGTCGAACAGATCGGCTATCCGGTCATCGTCCGTCCGGCGTTCACGCTCGGCGGCACGGGCGGCGGCATTTGCACGAACGAAGAAGAGCTTGTCGAGATTGTGTCAACCGGCCTGAAGCTGAGTCCGGTGCACCAATGCTTGCTTGAACGGAGCATCGCCGGCTACAAGGAGATTGAATACGAAGTGATGCGCGACGCCAACGACAACGCGATTGTCGTCTGCAACATGGAAAACATCGATCCGGTCGGCATTCATACGGGTGACTCGATCGTCGTCGCCCCGAGCCAGACGTTAAGCGACCGCGAGTACCAGCTGCTCCGCAACGCGTCGCTTAAGATCATCCGCGCCCTTGGCATCGAAGGCGGCTGCAACGTCCAGCTGGCGCTTGACCCGGACAGCTTCCGCTATTACGTCATTGAAGTGAACCCGCGCGTCAGCCGCTCGTCGGCGTTGGCGTCCAAAGCAACGGGGTATCCGATCGCGAAACTGGCGGCGAAAATCGCCGTCGGGCTGACGCTTGACGAAATGATCAACCCGGTCACCGGGAAAACGTACGCCTGCTTCGAGCCGGCGCTCGATTATGTCGTCACGAAAATTCCGCGCTTTCCGTTTGACAAATTTGAATCGGCGAACCGCCGCCTTGGCACGCAAATGAAAGCGACCGGCGAAGTGATGGCGATCGGCCGGACGTTTGAAGAATCGCTGTTAAAAGCGGTTCGTTCGCTCGAGATCGGCGTGCACCATCTCGAATTGAACGAAGTAAAAAACGCGGCGGATGACGTGATCGAAAAACGGATCCGTAAGGCGGGCGATGAACGGCTCTTTTACATCGCCGAGGCGCTCCGCCGCGGGGTGACGGTGGAGACGCTGCATGAATGGAGCCAAATCGACCGCTTTTTCCTGCATAAGATTCAAAACATCATCGAGATGGAAACGGTCTTGAAAAACCACCCGGGCGACCTTGACGTGTTAAAAAAAGCGAAGGGGCTCGGCTTCTCCGATGCGGCGATAGCGGCGTTATGGAACAAAACGGAGCGCGACATTTACGCGCTGCGCCGCCAACGAGGCATCATGCCGGTGTACAAAATGGTCGATACGTGCGCAGCCGAATTCACGTCGGAAACGCCGTACTACTACAGCACGTACGAGGAAGAAAACGAATCGATCGTGACGGAAAAACCGAGCGTCATCGTGCTTGGCTCCGGCCCGATCCGCATCGGCCAAGGGATCGAATTTGACTATGCGACCGTCCATTGCGTCTGGGCCATTAAGCAGGCCGGCTATGAGGCGATCATCATCAATAACAACCCGGAAACGGTCTCGACCGACTTCAGCACGTCGGACAAACTGTATTTCGAGCCGCTGACGGCCGAAGACGTGATGCATGTCATCGACCTCGAGCAGCCGATCGGCGTCATCGTCCAATTCGGCGGTCAGACGGCCATCAACTTGGCGGCGGAACTCGAGGCGCGCGGCGTCCGCTTGCTTGGGACAACGCTTGAGGATTTGGACCGCGCCGAAGATCGCGACAAATTTGAACAGGCGCTCTCGGAACTCGGCATTCCCAAACCGGCCGGCAAAACGGCCGTTTCGGTCGAAGAAGCGGTCGCCATCGCCGAAGAAATCGGCTACCCGGTGCTCGTCCGTCCTTCGTACGTGCTCGGCGGCCGGGCGATGGAAATTGTCTATAACCGCGAGGAGCTGCTTCATTACATGGAACACGCCGTGCGCGTCAATCCGCAGCACCCGGTGCTCGTTGACCGGTACATCACCGGCAAGGAAGTCGAAGTCGATGCCATCGCCGACGGCGAGACGGTCGTCATCCCCGGGATCATGGAACATATCGAGCGGGCCGGCGTCCATTCCGGCGATTCGATTGCCGTCTACCCGCCCCAGACATTAAGCGCGGAAGTGATCGACAAGATCGCGGATTACACGATCCGACTGGCGCGCGGGCTGCATATTGTCGGGCTGTTGAACATTCAGTTTGTCGTCTCGGGAAGCGACGTCTACGTCTTGGAAGTGAACCCGCGCTCAAGCCGCACGGTGCCGTTTTTAAGCAAAATCACCGGCGTGCCGATGGCGAATCTCGCCACGAAAGCCATTTTAGGGGCGAAGCTCGCCGACATGGGCTATGAGACGGGCGTCTGTCCGGTGCGCCCCGGTGTGTACGTGAAAGTGCCGGTGTTCTCGTTTGCGAAATTGCGTAACGTCGACATTTCGCTCGGCCCGGAAATGAAATCGACCGGCGAAGTGATCGGCAAAGACATGACGTTTGAAAAAGCGCTCTATAAGGGGCTCGTCGCCTCGGGCATCCAGATCCAGCCGCACGGGGCGGTGCTGTTGACGGTGGCCGACAAAGACAAAGAAGAAGCGGTCGAGCTGGCGCGCCGCTTTGCCGACATCGGCTATCAGCTGCTGGCGACGAACGGCACGGCGGAAACGTTGAACGCGGCCGGCATTCCGGTGACGGTCGTCAATAAAATCCACTCGGCGTCGCCGAACATTTTAGATGTCATCCGCCAAGGGAAGGCGCAAGTCGTCATCAATACGCTGACGAAAGGGAAGCAGCCGGAAAGCGACGGCTTTCGCATCCGCCGCGAAGCGGTCGAAAACGGCATCCCATGCTTGACGTCGCTTGATACGGCAAGGGCGATGCTGCAAGTGCTCGAATCGATGACGTTCTCGACAACAGCGATGACGGAAGGGCTGGTGCAGTCATGATCGGCCGCGAACGAATGACGGTCGCAAGCCAGCGGTTGATCGCCGAGCGGACGTATGAATTGACGCTTTCCGGCCGCCTTGTGCAAGAGATGAAGCAGCCGGGCCAGTTCGTTCATGTGAAAGTGGCCGCATCCGCCGATCCGCTCCTGCGCCGCCCGCTCAGCCTTTGCCGCATCGACCGCAAGCAGGGCCAATGCACGATCATTTACCGCCAGGAAGGGAAAGGCACGGCGCTGTTGGCGCAAAAACAGCCGGGCGACACGGTCGATGTGCTCGGCCCGCTCGGCAACGGCTTTCCGCTCGAGGCCGCGCCGGCGGGCAGCCGGGCGCTGCTAGTCGGCGGCGGCATCGGCGTCCCGCCGCTCTATGAACTGGCGAAACAGCTCACAAAGCGCGGCGTCAAAGTGGTGAGCGTGCTCGGGTTTCAAACGAAAGCGGCGGTCTTTTACGAAGAGGAATTTGCCGCGTTCGGCGAGACGCATGTCGCGACCGATGACGGCTCGCACGGAACGGCCGGGCGCGTCACCGATGTGATCGAAGCGCGCTCGCTCGAGTTTGACGTCTTGTACGCCTGCGGTCCGAAGCCGATGCTTCGGGCGCTTGCGGAACGGTTTCCGAACCGGCCGGTGTACTTGTCGCTCGAGGAGCGGATGGGCTGCGGCGTCGGGGCGTGTTTCGCCTGCGTCTGCCATGTGCCAGGGAGCGAGACGGCGTATAAAAAAGTATGCAGCGACGGCCCGGTGTTTCGGGCCGGGGAGGTGGTGCTATGAACCGGCTTGCGGTCGAACTGCCGGGTCTTTCGCTCAAAAACCCGATCATGCCGGCGTCCGGCTGTTTTGGATTTGGCCGCGAGTACGCCCGGTTTTACGATTTAAGCGTGTTAGGCGCCATTATGATCAAGGCGACGACAAAAGAGCCGCGCTTTGGCAACCCGACACCAAGGGTGGCAGAAACGCCGGGCGGGATGTTAAACGCCATCGGCCTGCAAAACCCCGGCCTTGACAAAGTGCTCGAAGAAGAACTGCCGTGGCTTGAACAGTTTGACGTACCGATCATCGCCAACATCGCTGGCTCGACGGTGGAAGAGTACGTCGAGGTAGCCGAAGCGATTTCCAAAGCGCCCAATGTCCATGCGTTAGAGCTCAACATTTCCTGCCCAAACGTGAAAAAAGGCGGGATTGCGTTCGGCACCGTGCCGGACGTGGCCGCGGAACTGACGCGGCTTGTCAAAGAAGTGGCGGCTGTCCCCGTGTATGTGAAGCTGTCGCCTAACGTTACGGACATCGTCGCGATGGCGAAAGCCATTGAACAAGCGGGTGCTGACGGCCTGACGATGATCAACACGCTCGTTGGCATGCGCATCGACGTGAAAACAGGCCGGCCGATTTTGGCCAACGGCACCGGGGGCTTATCCGGCCCGGCGGTGAAACCGATCGCCATCCGCATGATTTATGAAGTGAGCCAGGCGGTGTCGATTCCGATCATCGGCATGGGCGGCATTCAAACGGCGGAAGACGTGCTCGAGTTTTTCTACGCCGGCGCGAGCGCGGTTGCGGTCGGCACGGCCAACTTCGTCGATCCGTTCGTCTGCCCGACGATCATCGCCGACCTGCCGGCGCTGTTGGACGACCTCGGGATCGGCCACATTTCCGAATGCATAGGAAGGAGCTGGAAGACCGGTGCACACGCCGTTCATTGTCGCGCTTGATTTCCCATCAAAACAAGAGGTGGAGCGGTTTTTGCGGCCGTTTGCCGGAACGCCGCTGTTCGTCAAAGTCGGCATGGAGCTGTACTATCAGGAAGGTCCAGCCATCGTCGCGTTTCTCAAAGAACAAGGACATGCCGTCTTTTTAGACTTAAAACTGCATGACATCCCAAATACGGTGAAACAGGCGATGAAAGGGCTCGCCCGTGTCGGCGCCGATTTGGTGAACGTCCACGCCGCCGGCGGCCGGCGCATGATGGAAGCGGCGATCGAGGGGCTTGACGCCGGCACGCCAAGCGGAAGAATGCGGCCGCGCTGCATCGCTGTCACCCAGCTGACAAGCACGGACGAGCGAATGCTTCATGAGGAGCTGTGGATTTCCCGCCCGCTTGCGGAAACAGTCGCCCATTACGCCGCCTTGGCGAAAGAGAGCGGCCTTGACGGCGTCGTCTGTTCAGCGAACGAAGCGGCGTTCATCAAAGAACGGTGCGGCGCCTCGTTCCTTGCCGTCACCCCGGGTATCCGCTTTGCTGATGATGCGGCGCACGACCAAGTGCGCGTCGTCACCCCAAGGAAAGCGCGTGCGCTTGGTTCTGACTACATCGTCGTCGGCCGCAGCCTCACCCGCGCCGCCGATCCGCTCGGGGCGTATGCCCGCCTGCAACACGAATGGAACGGAGGAGAGAGAGAGTCAACTACCCCCACTTAGCTAACGCTTGAAGTGGGGGCTTGCAACTCCCCAGAAGTGCAAACGGACTTCGTCCTCCTTCCTTGACTTGGGGTTGCATCAGGGGGCAGGTTGACGACTACCCAACGA
>NZ_JBREBQ010000056.1:0-11872 GCF_052906625.1 Geobacillus sp. CCR
TGAGTGTCTTATGCTCTAGCGGCGAAGTGGACACGCCTCAAAGAATAAGGATTGCTTGAAGCAGTCAAACTTCTTTGGAAGCCCCCACTTCAAATTTTCGCTAGAAAATTAAGTGGGGGTAGTTCACATCCTTGAAAATGTTCATTCGCCCATACATCAGCACACCGCCTCGATACACTTTGGCGTCAAAATAGATCAACAAGGCAATCGTCGCCGCTAAAAGCACAAGGCAAAGCGCCACTTCCCACCCCGGCACGGAAACGAGGCCGATGCGCAAAAACATGAGCATCGGAGCGAAAAAGGGAACAAACGAGGCGCCGGTCACGAACGCCGACTCTGGCGCATTCAAGCCAAACATCGCGATCATAAATGCAGCGACAACCAACATCATGACCGGCGTAATCGCCGGCTGCACATCTTCGACCCGGCTGACGAGCGAACCGAGCACGGCAAATAGCACCGCATACAAGAGGTAACCGAGCAAGAAAAAAACGAGTGCATACACAAATATCGATGCCGGCAGGTGGTCAAATCCGAGGAAACGCCACACTTCCTGCCCGCTCGTTTTTAACGCGGCGAAAGCGACGGCGAAAAAAACGAAAAATTGCGTCAAGCTCACAAGAGCAACGCCGATGATTTTGCCAAACAGCTGTTGGACCGGCGGGACGCTTGACACTAAAATTTCCATCACGCGCGACGATTTTTCCGTCGCCACCTCCGTCGCAATCATTCCTCCATACATCAAAACAAACATATACATCGCGAAAAGAAGGACATAAACTGGATTTTTTGCTGGTTGCCTTTCGACAGCTCCTCCACCCGCTTGTTGGCATAATCGCGGATATGGAAGCGCTCAAGCCAGCGGTCGATTTCTGGAAGAATATCCGTCTTCTTCATTCCACGCAACCGCCCTAAATACAAAAGCTGCTCTTGCACTTTCAGCTTCGGGTACAACCCGCGCTCTTCCGGCAAATAGCCGATCAGATGGCCTTTCGAGTCATCAATCGGTTCGCCTTGCCAACGGATCACCCCTTCCGTCGGGAGCAGAAGGCCTAAAATCATGCGAAAGGTCGTCGTTTTTCCCGCTCCGTTCGCCCCAAGCAATCCGAACATCTCCCCTTCTGGAACCGTCAACGTCAAATGGTCGACGGCCGTCGCCTGACCAAACCGTTTCGTCACCTCAATGATCTCTAAACTCATCCACATTATTAAAACGTGCAGTCTCAAAAAAAGTTTCAGACAGAAGCAGGAATTTGCCTATCAAACCTCTAAATGAAAGAGAAATGAATGATGATTCAGCGAAAGGAGATGGTGACATGCCGATGTATACGTTGACCGCTTTTGAGCGCGACGGAGAAAAATTGCTCGATGAAACGTTTGAAGCAGCCAATGATGAAGAAGCGAAAAAAATCGGTGAACAAAAGCTGCGCGAGCGCGGCTGTTGGGACAAAACACACCGTTGCGTCAATGCCAGCGGCAAGCTCATTTTATTTCACCGCTAATCAAAACACCCCGGGGTTGTTCCCGGGGTGTTGTTATTTATCCAAATATTTCCTTTAATATATTGATTTTCTCTTCCGTATATTCGGCGAAATGCTCGTTGTACACTTTCGGCTCTTTTGGGTTCGCCTGGCGGGTGATTTTCCGCGTTTTCGGATCGACGAATTTGCTTGATGCCCCGCAGCCAAGGCCGATGATCGACTGCTGCTCTTCCATGATCATAATGTTGTATATGCTCTCTTGACCTGGCAGCGCGTAGCCGACGTTTTCAAGGTTGCCGAGAATGTTTTTTTGTCGATACAAATAGTAAGGGACATAACCGTGTTCCTTTGTCCATTCTTGGGCAGCCTTCATCATCGCCTGCACTTCCTCGCGGCTGGCGACTTTGTACTTTTGTTTGTTCTTTGTCATTTCCGACGCCCGTTTAAATGACAGCGTGTGGATGGTGAGCGATTCCGGCATGAGCCGCTCCGTCTCGGCGAGCGTATGCGTAAATTCCGCCAGACCCTCGCCGGGCAGTCCGATGATTAAATCCATATTAATGTTGTTCATACCCATTTGCCTTGCTAAATGAAACTTGTTGATCGTCTCTTCGACCGTATGATGGCGCCCGATCGCTTTTAACGTCTCCTGAATGTAGGATTGCGGGTTAATGCTGATGCGGTCGATCCGCCACTTTTTCAACACTTCGAGCTTCTCCGGCGTAATCGTATCCGGACGCCCGGCTTCGACCGTGATTTCGCGGACGCGGTCGACGTCTGGAAATACGTCATACATATGAGCGTACAGCCGGTCCATCTCGTCGGCCGTAATGCTCGTCGGCGTCCCGCCGCCATAGTAAATCGTTGTGATGCGGATGCCGCGCTCGCGCAAAAAGCGGCCGACCGCCTCCATTTCGTAATGAAGGCCGGCCAAAAAGGCGTCGACCGACCCTTGGCGGCCGTTGATGGCGTACGCCGGAAATGTGCAATAGGCGCATTTCGTTGGGCAAAATGGAATGCCGATATAGATGCTCACTTCGTGGGCCAAATCGTATAAATCCGGAACGACCGTGAGCTGACGATCCACGATCGCTTGCATTAATTCGATTTTTTCGTTTGTCACTAAATACTCTTCAGCCAGCTTCCGGTGCGCCTCTTCTTTCGAAAGGCCTGAGCGCAAAAGCTGATGAAGCAGCTTGACCGGACGAACGCCGGTCAGCACGCCCCACGGCTGAATGAGGCCGGTAGAACGCTCAAGCAACGTCAAATAGACATGCAAAACGGCGTTTTTCAGCTGTTTTTCGTACGTTTTCCCGTCAGCATCCGCCGGCGTGCTGCATTCATGACTCGCTTCCTCAACGCGCCCGGACGTCTTGTCGAGAAGCGTCCCAGAAACAGCGATGCACCCGTCTTTCTTGACGGAAAACATAACGGCCATATCGGCCTCGGGAAGCGGCGCGAGCGACAGCTCCGGCGCTTCGAAGAACAGCTCGGTCATCACTTCGAGCGGGCGCTGAAACCGTTCCGGATGCGGCAGTCCTTGAATTTCGATCCGCACGTTCATCACCTTTTCTTTCAAACTTCTTTCAGTGTACTGAACGGCTGTTTCCTTCGTCAAGCGGAAGAATGCACCTTTGCCGCCGACTTTATGGAAATGACTCTCGCCCGGCCAACTAGATTAAAAAAGCCGGGCATTCGCTCCGGCCTCATTTTTATGATTTTCGTGAAAACGGCAAGCGCCAGTTGTCCGCTCACGGTTCGCTCCCCGCTCAAGCTGCTTACTGTTTCGTTTTGAGTTTTTGCAAAAACTCGATCCGTTGCTGTTTGCGGAAATGTTCTTTCACCATGTAGGCGACGCCGAGCTGTTCGTTCGAACGCGTCACCCAGTCGGCCGCCCGCTTCACCTCAAGCGGTGCGTTCCCCATGGCGACGCCGAGCCCAGCCGCTTCAATCGCCGGCAAATCGTCAAGGCCGTCACCGATCATCACCGTTTCTTTCAACGATACGCCGATATGTTGAGCCAGCCGGCGCAACCCCGCGAGTTTAGACACTCCTTGCGGGACAATTTCCATTTTTCCGTTTGGCTGCATAATCATATCAATGGACGGAATCGATTTCGTCAATAAAGCGGCCGCTGCATCCCTCTCTTCGTCTGTAGCAAAATATACATCAATTTTCGGCACAGCGATCGGTTCGTCGATCAGCACATCGCCAAGTGAATCGACAAATTGGGTCGGATAGAAAAACGGGTCGCTTGAGGAGAGAACCGTTTGCACGACAAGGTTTTTCTTCACTTTCTTCCGATTGCCGAGCGAATACCGCTCATGCATGAGGCGGATGTTGCAGTTGAAGTTTTCCAAAATTTGCACGATATTAAACGTCCGCTCCTCAGGGATCACGGCGTCAAACAGCCTATCATCAAGCGTTCTGGCAATCATCGCTCCTTGGAATGCAATGAGCATCCCATCAAGCCGCAGCGCTTTCGCCACTTTGCGGGCGGAAAGCAAATTGCGGCTCGTGATTAACGTAACATAAACTCCTTTTTTCTTCACATAGTCGACCGCCTCTTTTGTTTCGCGCGGCAGGCGGCCGTTGTTTTTTAAAATCGTTCCGTCAATGTTGAGCGCCAACAGCTTATACACGGCTGTCTCCCCCTTTTGTCCGTCTCAACCTCTCTTGCCGCCGCCAGCAAGCTGGCGGCGGCTTTGCATTCCTTATCATTTTCATGACTATGACGAAACGGACAAAAAAAGAACACCCGACCGGGTGTTTTTCCTATCTTCCTTCCATGAATGAACGGTGCAACTCCTCAAGCGGCTTCATGGCGATTTGCTGAACCTCGGCAATGGTCATGCTCATTTGCTGCTCGAGCGCCATCAGGCGGGCGAGTTTCTCGTTTTGCTGGGCGAGCGCCATCGCCTTTTGCGCCTGTTCGATTTCATCAGGCAAAATGGCCGCCCCGCGCATCTGTTTTTCATGGAGCTGAAGCTGGATGTCGCGGACATTCGCGAACATTCGATAGGCGGTTTCATCTCGGCGGACATCTTCGTATGCCCGTTTCAGCTGCTGAAACGGCTCGCTCGCCCGAATCGCCTGCTCAAGCTGTTTAGCGAGCGCATGAAGGGGTTCAGACATAAAAAGAGCCTCCTATACGAATATCGTTCACGTTCTAACGTATGCGCCATCTGGCGGCGATATGCCACAGCCTACAGCCATAAGCCAATGACGCCTTGAACGGCGCCGATCAGCCCGCCAAGCAAAGCGCCCAAATACGTAATCATCTTTAGTTCACGGCGGGCGATCGATAAAATGATCGCTTCCAATCGTCGTAATGAAAACGACTCCACTTGGTCGCGGACAATATCCGCCAACCCAAGCTGTGCAACAATCGCCTCGATTTTGTCGCTTAACAGGCAGCTGACCGTTGCCGCCGCCTGCGGGATGAGGCGGTCAAACAATGGTTGCTCGTACGGAGCGATCAGCTCATCAAGCGGGCGATGCAGCCAGCTGCCGCTTTGCACCAAGCGGCGGGCAGCCGACCGCACCGCTTCATCGATGCGCCGGCGGCCGATCATCTCTTCCACGGTTGCGAGCGGATAGTCCAACCATTTGTTCCACTCCGTCCAAAGAAGGCGGGAGAGCACCTCTCTTGTGCCAGCATGGCGCAAAAATTTACCGAGCTCCGCCTGCACCTTATCGACGAAATTGACATTGCCAAGCAACATCTGCAGCATATTTCCAACCATCCCGCGCTCTTGGAAAAAACGCTCGATCATGCTGGAAATCTGCTGCTTTCCCTCCTCGCTGCGAAAGTAGTCAAGCGTCCTGTCGGCCAAATAACCCGCTAGACTTTCGACGCGCGCTTCCATCGTCTGCTTCAACTCCGCTGGCAATACATCGCGTATCGGCCGCAGACGCCACGTTTCGCTCCACCGTTCATACGCTCGCTCAGCTTGCTCGGCCGCCATCGCTTCGAGCCGCTCGGCGGGAGAGCGAATACCGAGGCGTTCAAGCAACTCAGCCGGCGTTTCTTTGCGCGCAAGCCACTTTCGAAGCCATTCCCGCCCCCACTCGGCCATCTCGGCCGTAAAGGACGGATCCATGAGTTTGCGCCGCAATCCTTCCGGCGTCACCAAATGCTCCACGACCGTTTTCCCGAGCTGTTCGGCCAGCTCCCGCCGCCGCTTTGGAATCAATCCCGGCGTAAACGGCAGCCGTTTTCCAAACACGTACATCGGCTCATATGGGCGAAACAGCATCACGATGGCGATAAAATTCGTCACCCCGCCAATGAGCGCCCCGACCGCCACCATAAACAGCAAATAAACGAACGTTTCCATCCTCTTCTCCTTCCGTCCCCGCCGCTGTCACCAAACGGCGTCCGTCATCATACGATGGCGATATAAACGTTTGCCTAATTGTTCATTATAGAGCTTGCCTGACGAATGCGCAAATGAGGGACTGCGATGAGCAAACAACGAACGATGGCTGTGCTGACGGAAATCAATGAAACAAGTGAACGGGCTGCCTTTGGATCCATCCATCATTTTTGCGAGGAATTGGCGGCATATGCTAGAAAGCGTGGTCTCTTTTTTTACGTGTCCTCGCCGGCGCTTTACTTAGAGGGAGTCGGCTATCAGTGGACCGAAAGCGGATGGGGCAAGCGGGACGTGCCTCCAGCCGATGTCGTTTACAATCGCCTTCACTCGCGCAAGCTCGAACGCTCCCCTTTGTTTGCCGAGCTGCTCGCTCGGCTTGCCGAAGAAAACGGGATGATGTTCAACCATCGCTTTTTGCATAAATGGGAAGTGCACTGCCATTTTGAGCGGCACGAGTACTTGCACCCGCACTTGCCGAAAACGGCGCTCTGGAGCGGTCAACATACGCTTGAGGCGTTCCTTGACGCTTTCCCATCCGTCTTTCTCAAGCCGATCTATGGCAGCCAAGGGCGAGGGATTTTCTGCCTCCAACATTCGGACGACGGAATTTGTCTTCGCCATTCCACTTCCGCTTCAACGGCCGTATATCGTTCGATGGACGCTTTAGCTTCCGCTTTGCGGCAACAAATCCGAACGCCGATGATCATCCAACAAGGGCTTGAGCTTCGCACCCTCGACGGCCGCCCGGTCGATTTTCGCCTGCTTTGTCATCGCGCCCGCCACAATGATTGGCGCGTCACTTCCGCCGTCGCCCGCGTAGCGCCGCCCGATCAGTTTGTCGCTAACCTTGCCCGCGGCGGAGAACTGATGGCGGTCAATGATGTCTTGCGGAAGTGGTATACGAGAGCTGACGCGTTCCAGCAAAAACAGCTTCTGAAAGAAATCGCACTGGAATCCGCCGCCGTTCTCGCCTCGGAAGCGGAGGGACTGTATGGAGAGTTTGGCGTTGATCTTGCCATTGACATCCATGGCCAGCCGTGGATCATCGAGGTGAATACGAAGCCGTCGAAACAGACGGATATGGCCGCTTCCTACCAATCGGTCCGCCCGTCGGCGAAGGCGATCATCGACTATAGTTTGACATTGATGGAGGAAAAGGAGTGAACCGTTTTGCTTTCACTCGGTTTTGTCACCCTTGACGAACAGCAAGACCACACGTATTGCACTGAGGTGGCGAAATGCGCCAGACGCTACGGCATTTCCGTCTGCCGCTTTTCGCCGCTTGGCATCGATCCGCAGACGGAAAACGTCCGCGGCTTTCTCTTTCAAGAGGAAACGAACGAATGGACAAACGCCGTCTTTGCCATTCCGCCATTTTTATATGACCGCTGCTTTTACGGCAATGATGAGCGGTCCAAAAAAGCAAAACCGATTATGAACTGGTTGAAGCAGCGGCCTGACCTCACGTTTTTAGGCTATGGCCTGCCGGGCAAATGGGACGTATATGAAGCGCTCTCCTCTCACCCGCTCTTGTCCGCATACGTGCCTCCGACTGTCCGGCTTGAGCGCGCCGATGATGTGCTTGCGCTTCTCCGCCGCGAACAAGCCGCCATCGCCAAGCCGGTGCACGGCTCCGGAGGACGCGGTATTTGCATCTTTCAAAAGAAAGGGAAGGCGCTGTCCGTCCAAGACAGTCACGGTCAAGAACAGGCCGTCATTGCCCGCCGAAGCGAGCTGGAACAGCTCCTCGCCTCTTGGAGCCGCCGCGGCGAGTATGTCCTGCAGCCATTGCTTCAGCTATCGACCCCGGAGGGTGAACCGTTTGACCTCCGCATTCTTTTGCAAAAGGATGAAAACGGACGCTGGGTGGAGCGGGTGCGGGCCGTGCGAGTCGGCCGACCGGGGGCATGGGTGGCCAACGTCCGCGCCGGCGCGGACATTCGTCCGTTTTCCGAGTGGCTCGACCGCCTTTCCTCTTCAAAACGTCTCTTCGTGCTCGATGGCGTTGAGACGATCATCCGCACGCTGCCAGTTTATATGGATCACACGTTCGGTCCTTTGTTTGAAATCGGCTTGGATCTTGGTGCAACCGACAACGGGGCGGTGTGGATTTTGGATGTCAATTCCAAGCCGGGGAGAAAAGTGGCGCATCTTCTGCCCCCGGAGCAACAAAACGAACTGTACGAAGCGCCGCTTCGGTATTGCTTGTTTTTGGCCAGAGGAGGAAAAGCCAATGACCTACACGTTGATCATTGACGAACAACAAACAAATACGGTGATTCTTCCCGCCACGCTCCAAGCATCTAGGCAAACATCAGCCGCGTTCGGCAGCCTTGTCACCCCATGCCGGGTCATTTCTTCCCCCCGTCTTGTCGACCGTGTGATTGTGGCGCATGACGTTGCCCGATGCTTGTCGATCCCATTTGCCGCTGACGTTCATGTCTTTTTGACCGATGAAGCTGTTCACTTCGGGCCGCTTGTCGGCATTTTGACCGCCGGATTCACAAAGTCGCTCCACCGCCCGGTCGGCAGCCGGAGCTTCTTTTTTGCCAAGTTGCTGGCGCAAGAAAAGCAAGTCGGCGGATTTGCCTTTTTGTTTGGCGCGCCCCATATTGACTGGGAAAACGGCATGACGAACGGCTATTTTTACACAGAGCGCGGCTGGGAACGCCATACGGTGCCGTTGCCGAATGTCGTTTACAACCGGCTGCCAAACCGGCGCGTCGAAAAGGAGGAAACGTTTCAAACGATGACGAAGACGCTGCAAACCACCTACGGCATCCCGATCTTTAACGGGTGTTTTTTCAACAAATGGGACATTTACCGCCGGCTCGCTGCCCATCCGAAGGCGCAGCCGTATTTGCCGGCGACGTCCGCCCACGTGACGCAGCACACCATTGAGCAGTTTCTTGCCCGCTACCGTGAAGCGTACATCAAGCCGGCCGACGGCAGCCTCGGCCGCGGCATTTATCATTTAGCGAAAAAAAACGCCTATGAATGCCGGTTCCGCGATGAAAGCGGAGAAATACAAACAGTGCTGTTTCCCACCGCCATGGCGGTGTGGCATCATTTGCTCGCCCATGCGCCGCTTCACCGCTATGTCATCCAACAAGCGGTTCCGCTTCTTGCCGTCAACGGCCGACCGGCTGATTTCCGCGTTCACGTTAACAAAAACGAACACGGCATATGGCAAGTGAGCGCCATCGCCGCCAAAATCGCTGGAAAACAAAGCATCACGACCCATATGAACAGCGGAGGCATCGTCAAAACGCTGGAAGAAATTTTCCCGGATGCCGCCGAGCGCGAAATCATGCTCGCCCGTCTTTCTGACGCCGCCCTTACGCTCAGCCGTTGCCTTGATGAAGCATCAGAAACGTTGATCGGCGAAATCGGTTTTGACCTTGGTGTTGACCAACAAGGAAGGATTTGGATGTTTGAAGCCAATTCCAAACCCGGACGGTCGATTTTTAAGCATCCAAAATTAAAGGACGCAGACGAACGAACAGCGCGGTTGCCGCTCGCTTACGCCGTCCACCTCAGCAAAACAGCCATCACCGAACCCGAGGCGCTTTGGCCATGCTGACGATCGGCTACCGTCCTGACACCGGCGAGTGGGTGTGCAACAGTCCGGGCGGCCCTTATCGATTCGGCAGCGGCTGGGTTGCTCCCGCCGCTGTCCTTCCCGATCTCGTCTTTCCCGTCCGCGAGCAAGATGGACGGGTGGGACCGCTCGTCGGCGTGCTGATCAGCGCCTCGTCCCTTTCCGCTTTGCTGGCTGGGAAAAAGCCGTGGCTTGAAACCGTCATCCGCTCCATCCACAAAGCCGGCGGCATCTCCGTCGTCAGTGCGGCCGCCGGCATCGGAGAGAAAACGGTCTCCGGATATCTATTCGTTCCGACGCTTCATCGTTTCATCGAAGCGGCCGCTCCACTGCCCGATGTCGTCTACAATCGAGTAAAAAGCCGCGAAGAAGAAGAAAGCGAGCCGTTTCAAACGGCGGCTGCCCAGTTGAGCGCCCATGGCGTTCCACTTGTCAACCGCTCTTTTTTCCGCAAATCGGACGTTTATGACGCGCTGCGGTCCGACCGCCGGCTCTGGCCGCATCTATTGCCGACGGCGCCTGTCCAAACAGCGACCGATCTTCGCGCTTGGCTCCGCCAATACAGCTGCATTTACTTGAAGCGGGATGACGGCGCCAGAGGAATGGGGCTGTTTCGTCTCACCGCCTTGTCAGAGACGGAAGCCATTTGCGAATATCCGGGCGGCCAAAAACGGTTCTGCTCGCTCGATGCGCTCGCATCACTCATTCAGTCCGGCCGCTACATCGCCCAAGCATTGGCTGAAACGGACGAGTGGAATGGACGCCGCTACGATTTGCGCGTGCTCGCCCATTGGCACAACGGCCGCCATACGATCACCGGCATCGGTGTTCGTTCGGCCGACGTCGAGTCAGTGACGACCCATGTGTTTCATGGCGGAACCATCCTCCCGTACAAAGAAGTCAAGGAACGCATCGATGAAGCGGCGCTCGAGCGGCTTATTGCCTTGAGCGGCGCACGCCTTGGCGAACGGTTTGGCTTTGTCGGCGAGTTTTCCGCCGACATCGGCGTCGGAAGCGAACAGCAGCTTTACATTTATGAAATCAACGCCAAGCCGATGGTGTTTGATGAGCCGGAGATTGAGGCACGGCGGCTTGAGAGGCTCAATCAGCTGTTTGCCGAGCTCGCTCATCGTACGCCATAGCTAGAAACTGGCCGCTGTAGCGAAGCGCCTGGCGGAACACAGCATCAACCGCTTGTTTGGCGGCTCCATTTAAGCTTTGGCAGACGTTCTGGCATAACATCGCTTTTTCCCACTCAGCCGCCGCCATGGCTTGCAAGAGATCACAACGAGGTGCGCCTGCTTTGCTTTGCTCTCTTTCCGCTCGACCGTCGGCGTTAGCCCCAGCAACTAAATAATGCACGTATTGCCAAAGTTTACGCTGCCGCTCGGCTTCAGCCAAATAGACCGCCCATGCCTCATCCGTTTCCATCTCAGCGAGCTGCCGGGCTTTTTCTTCCGCCGCGGCGGTTGTTTCGAGCAATTTTTTGATCAGCATGATCATCGCGTGCCGCCCCTTTCTTCCCGCTTGTCCTCTTTCATCCATATGAATGGCATGGATAGCGTATGCCTCTTTTGGACAAACTTTAGGAAAAACGATGAGAGGAAGGAGCGAGATGATGGAACGAAATGAAGCCGAGCGCCGGGATTCATTGTACGAAGGACGCGATGAATACTATATGGACATCGACCGCATGATCAACGAAGGGATGGCCGGAGGTGCTGTGTACGGCCACGGCGATGACGTCAACATTGAGGAAGCGCGCGATCTTGTCAAAGAAGAGCCGCCGTACGAAGCCGGCCAGTAAACGGAGCCGATTTTCCCGCCTCGGGAAAGTCGGCCTTTTGTTTTATGAAGCCTCTCCGCTAATGCGTTAGGCAGGGATCGTTCGAAACGACCGCTGTTGGCCAAGCCGCCCGTTCATCCTGCGGCTTTCCCGCTTTCATCCGTGTGAGTAAAATATTTGTGGGTGACATTCAGGAATGATTCCCCGACGAGGGTTGCGAACTTTTGTTCGCGACGCTCGTCGGGGCCACCAAGCGAAGCGCGGTAGAAAAAAGCAAATGTCATGCAAAAAGGACTCTCTCCCTGCTATGATGGTGATTGTCAACATCAACCGAAAACAGGAGGGAGAGAGTCCATGAAACATCTTACCACAGAATGGCCTTTATTAAAAGAGCTGGAGGAACAATTCGTCAGAACTCTTCAAAAGGTGTTCGCTGTCTTGTTGGCGGCCCTTTTGGAGGAGATTGATCAACAACTGGCGGAAGCGCGGGACAAGCGCCGGTATCAGCTGAAAGACAAACGGCCGACTACGATCCAAACGCTGTTTGGAGAAGTGACGTTTCGACGGAACTACTACTATGATCGGCAGGCGGGGGCGTATACCTTCTTGCTGGATGCCGAACTGG
>NZ_JBREBQ010000057.1:0-10705 GCF_052906625.1 Geobacillus sp. CCR
TTCGGTCTTCCGTCACGCTAAGGCGTGACGGAGGCAAGCCACACGCTTGCCTTCGACAGTCGAAAATGGGCAAACCACTTTTCTGTCAAGGATATGTTAAACTTCTTTGTTGCATCTATATAGTTGCTGCTTATCCATCGGTATGGTACATTCAAAATGCAAACCTCGCACGGAAAGGAAGAAAGATGGTGAAACGCTCTACCTTCATCACCGCATGTGTATTGTCATTCAGCGTTCTGCTCTCAAGCTGCACCGATGACGGCGTTCAGGAACAAAGCCACTCGCAGATGACGAAAACCGCCACCGGCGATATTCGGGAGACGACAAAATCGATCGAGCATTTGCCAAGCTTTTTGAGCGCGTTTGAAGAAGAGATGGCTGCCTTGTACCAACAGGCTGCTGAACACCGCGAGCTGCTTGAGAATATCCCTTGCTATTGCGGCTGCGGGCAATCAGCTGGCCATAAGAACAATTATGACTGCTTTGTCTATGAAAATAAAAAAGACGGCTCGGTCGTCTGGGATGATCATGCGACCAAATGCGGCGTCTGCCTCGACATCGCCGCTGAATCGATCGCCGCTTACGATCAAGGGAAATCGATCAAAGACATTCGGCATATGATCGATGAAAAATATAAAGAAGGCTACGCCGAACCGACGCCGACAAAGCCGCTCTAATACGAACGAAAAAAAGCGCCAAATCCGGCGCTTTTTTCATTGCAGCCAGTCCCCCGTTTGCCCCACCGAGCGCCCACTGCTTTTCGATCAACAGAAACAAGGCTGCTGAAACTGGATTTCGCTCCTCTCAAGGAGAGTTCACAAAGGCTTCGCACAGGCAACATCAACACCGGCTGAGCGCGGCGTACAAGTCATGCAATGTTTCGATGCCGCGCTGGCGGAATTCATCAAGCAAGATCGCCCATAGCTTCGCCATCGCTTCGACGTCGCCATCCGCCGTATGGCGGCGCGGGCAACGGATGCCATAACAAGCTAACGCATCGTCAAACGTCGGGCACGAATGGCCGATCAGCGTCATCATCGGCTGCAAGTCGACAAAACGTCCGCTCCATTTTTGCCGATAATGGCGCCAAAGGGCATGGCGCAAAAACGCCAAATCATGGCCGATATGATAGCCAATTAAGACGCCGGCGGCAATAAACGGCACAAACGTGCGCAGCGCCTCGGCAAGCGGCGGAGCGAACACCACATCCTTCGCCTCAATCCCGGTCAAGGCGGAAATATGTTCCGGAATCGGCTTTTCCGGCTTGACGAGCGTCATGTACGCATCCGTCACGACTCCTCCAACCGTTTTCGCTGCCGCCATGGCCAAAATTTCATCGCCTTGCTCCGGGGAAAAGCCGGTCGTTTCCATATCGATGATGACAAACGGGATGTCAGTCAAACGGTCATGCCAATCGATGATGTGCTGTTTTTCCTTTTGCAGCGAGCGAAGCCATGTTTCCTGTTGCAGCGAATGGTCATGCCCAAATAAGGCGGATGATGCCTCGCGCGGAACGCCGAGCGACAACAAGCGGAGCGCCCGTTGCCAAAACCGGTGCCGCTCATGCATGAATGTTAGCCACCCGCCGGGCGACAAAGCGCTGCAACCGTTTTGCGGTGCGCATCGCTTGTTTCAGCTGCTTTTGTTCCGTCCGCTCAAGCGCCCGCCATAACACATATTCACGTCCGTCCCCCGCCTCAGTGCTGTACTTAAGGCGAATCGAATAGTAAACAGAAAGCGCCTCGCAAACGGCGTCGGAAAGCGGCGCCGTCAATACGCCATTCGCTTCAAGCGCCCGCCGCCGCTCGGCTGTGCCCGCCGTCGGGACGTGCGCAAAACAGGCCAACCATTTCAGAGCGTTAGTGAGTTGCACGTAGCCGCTTTGTTTCATATGAACGGCCCCGCTGTACGGCCCCCATCGCTCCGTTTGCACGTTGCCCAGCCAACCGAGCGGAACCGGAGGAAATTGAACGTGCTCGCCCATGCGCGCCAACAGCGGCGGCCGTTTGGCCACCGCCGCAAACAGCGCCTTTCTTGCCTTCTCAGCCAATTCTGTTTCCCCATAAAGAGGCCGCATATCCATTGCAATCAACAAAAAACGAATGTCGTTCGGCCACCCGCTGTCTAAATAGGAAGAAAGTTGTTGCTCCCAACCGCGGACCGACTGCGCCCACCGCTTGTTCGTCGCCATCACGTAACCGGAGCAGTACGGATAGCCGGCCTCATGCAACATGTCCACCCCAACCGCCGCCATATGGCGGATGAATTCATAACAAGCCGCCTCCTCTTCCTCAGGACAGTCGAATAAAATGCCGTGGTCCTGGTCCGTCCAAATCGTCGGCTCACACCGGCCGATGCTTCCCATCACATACCAGCACCACGCCGGGGGACGAATGCCGACCGACCGTTTCATCGTCTCCCGCTCCGCAAGGAAGAACGCGCGGCGAAGGATGGCTTCATGCACACAAACGACGTCGCCTGCAAGCTGCTTCATTTGTTCAGGTGCTAGACAGCGCCGCAGTTCGCGCGCCAGTTCATCGTGGCAAAAACGAAGTTCGGCGGCCGACTCGGCTCGGTTTAGCCGCTCGACCACCTTTGCCGCCAACGATTCCATCACCTTTCCCCTCCTGGCTACTGCTGGGCGAGGGTCTTGGGCTGATACGTCGGATCGAGCTGTTCCGGATAGCCATAAGAACCGTGCTCGCTAATATCAAGACCTGAAATTTCTTGTTCCGCCGTGACACGCAGCCCGATCGTTTTCTTCAGGGCATATAAGATGACAAACGAAACAGCAGCGACATACACCGCAGCGCCGAGCACCCCGACCGTTTGCACAATCAGCTGATCAAATCCGCCGCCGTAAAACAGTCCAGCCTTCCCGATGCCCGTGATCTCGACTAAACGCGGCGAGGCGAAAAACCCGGTTGAAATCGTGCCAATAATGCCAGCGACACCATGGACGGAAAAAGCATAAATCGGATCGTCAATCCCTTTGCGTTCAAAGTAGATGGATGTCCAGAACGTAAACGACCCCGCCACTGCACCGATCACAACCGCCGCCCACGGTTCGACGAACGCGCACGCGGCGGTAATGGCAACCAAAGCCGCGAGCACGCCGTTGACCATCGCTGGAATGTCCGCTTTGCCGACCAAAATTTTCGCCGTCACAATCGCGGCGATCGCTCCCGCCGCGGCGGCCAAATTCGTCGTCAGCGCGACATAGCCGAAAAATCCGTCGCCAACCGCCATCGTGCTGCCAGCGTTAAAGCCGAACCAGCCGATCCATAAAATCAATCCGCCAATGACCGTATATACTTGGTTATGCCCAGGAATGACGTTTGGAGTCTTATCTTTATTGAACTTGCCGATGCGCGGCCCAAGCAAAATTGTAGCCACGAGTGCCGCAATCGCTCCTTGCAAGTGAACAACGGTCGAACCGGCGAAATCTTGCATTCCCATTTTTCCAAGCCAGCCGCCGCCCCACACCCAATGGCCGATCACCGGGTAAATGGCGATCGTAAAAATCGTGCCGAAAAGAAAATAAACAGACAGTTTCGCCCGCTCAGCGAAGCCGCCCCAAGCGATGGCCAGCGACACGCCGGCAAAGCCGAGCTGGAATAAAAATTTGAGCTCGAGCGGCACATTCGCCCACGACAACGAGTCAAACGTTCCTTTTCCTTCTTTTAAAAACCATCCTTCCGTCCCGATGAAGCTATTCCCAGCCCCAAACGTAATCGCAAAGCCGAACGCCCAAAACGCCAATGAGGCGATGGCAAAGCTTAAAATTTGTTTGCCAGCCACATGCCCGGAGTTTTTCATGCGCGTTGATCCGGCCTCAAGCAAAGCAAACCCTGCCTGCATGCCGATGACGAGCACCGCCGAAAGCATGACCCAGAGTGCATCCAGCCCAAGCGTCAACGTTTTTTCATCCATTTTACGCATCCCCCTTTTGTCATTTATCATCCCTTTTATATGTCATAATATATAACATAAACCAACCAAAAGCAACGCGTGTTTTTGGTTGCAATCGGTTTCAAACACAAAAAGTTTGTTAAATTTCTTAACAAAAAAAGAATGCCCCTCATCACGAGGGGCATTCCTCACAGTGTTACGCCACACGAATGGGCTTGCCAAACGGCACGCGCGGCATATAATCGTCCGGCACAAGCCAAAACACTTCATAGTCGACTTCGAGTTCTTCATAAAAATAGCCGGTTACATCGGTGATGTAAAACAACGTATCGATTTTTTGCGCAGCGGCCCATTCCAACACTTCGGTGTACGACGATTTCCCGTGCTTGAAATATTTAATCGTCGCCACGCCAACCGGAGAGACATCGCGAATTTTAAAATCCGCTTGGACGAGCAGCGTGTCCGGGCGCAGTTTTTCAAACAACTTCACGATGTTTTGAATGAGCATTGGCCGCTCCGGACGGTTTGATGTGTCGATCGCCAACGCGATGGAATGGTCTTTCCGCTCTTTGAGCAACGCCAATAAAGCCCGCTGCCATCTCACGATGATCATCCCCCTTATATCGGTGAATCGCCGTGCGCACTACTAGTATAGACGACGATGGGGGAAAGTACGAACTGTTTTTCTTTCCTTTTTCCCCTCCCGTTTCACAAACATAAACCAAAACGCCAAGGAACAGCTCCTTGACGTTTCTTACTACTGCGAAAGGGGGATGTTCGAACCATTTTCTTGATTCACTGCCGCCTCAATCGTTCCTTCTGCATACACATCGCTTACCTGTTCGCGCGTCTCAGAGAGCGCCTCATACACAAACGACTCGTCCCCGCCATCTGCCGGATCGTATTGCTGCCCCGCAATCGCAACGGGCCGTTTCTTTTTCGTCATCCACCATTCCTCCTACATGAATGCTGTTTCGTGATTAGTGTGAAAACAAGAGCGAAAAATGAACAGAGGAAGTTTATGGATGATGAATGCATATAGAAAGGCAAACGTGGCAAACTAACGAATAAACAACGATCAAGAGAGGATGATAGCCCCGATGAGAAAGCCAACACGAAACGACAGCGTTGAACAGCAACAAAAAAAGCAGCAACCGGACAAAGACAGGGAAAAACAGCCGGGATGCGGCGATAAAAAACTAGAAGGTCCAAACCATCCAGCAGAATAAAGGCGGCGAATCCCAATGAGACATTTGCTTGCGTTAGTGCTGAAATATTTGCTGACCGCCACGGTGATGTTTGCCATTTTACCGCTGTTTTTGCGCATTTCATCGGCAGAGATTTTATGGTTTAGCCTTTGGCTGACGCTTGTCGCCTATGCGCTCGGCGACTTGTACGTTCTGCGGCGCCTTGGCAACGTCTCAGCGACGATCGCCGATTTTGGTCTTGTGTTTGTAGCGGTATGGATCGGCATCGGCGCGTTTTATGACATCGCCGGCGCCGCCATATTAAGCGCGGCGTTTTTTTCCGCCCTGCTTGCGGCGATGGGGGAATTGCTGTTTCACGCCTATGTGCTGCGATTTGTCACTGTCGAGCACGGTGAAAAAGACGCCCCGCTCATCGGCCGCCAATGGCAAACGGAGGCGGCGGAAGAGTTTGACGTCCGCGCCGCCCGTCCGGATGACAAAGATCGTGAACGAGCGGAACAAGAAAATGATCGGTACGGTCAAGAGCCTCCTCATCCCCCTATTCTATAAAGAAAATGGAGGCTGCACAGCCGGGATGCCGGCCGCTTCAGTTGACAGTCCGTCCTCCTCCCGTTCAAAACCAAACGGATGGCAAGTGAAAAAAACGGGTGTCTTCTCGTTCGCTAGACACCCGTTTCGCATGAGGCTCTTTGATTTTCTGGCGCTTTCTTCTACAGCCATGGACGGATCCATCGGACGTTTGGCCGCAAGCCGAAACAGGACGATCTCCTATCCGCCCTTATTGCTCCGGTCGCTTCAGCGCAAGCAGCGTCTGTTTCAATTCCGCTTCCATCGCCGCCAGCTCGCGTTCGGCCTGCTGCCGTTTTAATCGGCCTTCCGCTTGGATTTTCAACGTTTCTTCGAGCGTAGCGATCAAATTTTCTTGTGTTCGCTTCAACGTTTCGATATCAACCAAGCCACGCTCGTTTTCCTTGGCGATTTCAATGCTGTTTGTTTTTAACATCTCCGAATTGCGCAATAACAGCTCATTCGTCGTTTCGGCGACCTGCTTTTGCGCCGCAGCCGCCCTTTGCTGCCGAAACAGCGTCAAAGCAATCACGACTTGATTTTTCCAAAGAGGGATGGCATGCAAAATCGACGATTGAATCCGCTCGACAAGCGTTTCGTTCATATGCTGAATCATGCGGATTTGGGGCGCAGTCTGGATCGTCACTTGCCGGCTGAGCTTTAGGTCATGCACCCGCTTCTCAAGCCGCTCGGCAAACTGCCGCAAATCCTGTACATCCTGCCATGCCATTTGGTCGCCGGAGCGCTCCGCTTCCGCTTGCTTTTCTGGAATCGTCTTCGTCCGCAGCTCTTCGAGTTTGTATTCCGCTGCCGCAATATAAATATTGAGCGCTTCAAAATAGTCTTTGTTTTTTTCATAGAGCGTCTCAAGCATCATGATGTCGCGAAGCAACAAATGCCGGTGCTTCTCAAGCCGATCAGCGATTTTGTCAATTTCAACGCCGATTTTTTGGTATTTCGCCACCATCTCTTGCAGCGGCTTGGCCACTGCGCCGAACAAGCGGGACAGCCACCCTTTTTTCGCCGGCATTAGGTCATCGGGGTTGACCTCCTTAATTTTGGCCATCAGTTCGCTGATCACTTCGCCGACCGGCCCAGCGTCTTTCGTTTGCACATGATGCAAAATCGCATGAGAAAACTTCGACAGCTCGGCTTGCGCCGCCACACCGTATTGCAAGACGGCCTGATGGTTGGCCGGGTCGATTTGTTTGGCGAGCGCAAGCGCTTTTTCCCGATGCTCAGGCTTCAACGCATCAAGCGCGCGCGCCGGCTTTTCTTCCTCCTTGAGCCGCGATTCGGCCGGCGAAGAAAACGGCTTTGCAAGCAGCTCATCAAGGGAACTTGTCCGTTCCAGCCCTTGCAGCCAATCCGTCGATTCCATCCCGTGATTCCGTTCGTCCATCGTCATTCTCCTTTCTTTGACAGCGGCAGACGAAGCCCATCCGATTGTCGGAGCGATCGCTCGAGCCATTTCGCTTCCGTTTGCAGCGACCAGATGTCGTTCGATAACACCTCAAGCAACTGCCGTTCAGCCGCTGAAGTCAGCTCGTCAAGCACTCTTTCCGTCTCCTGCAACGCTTTTGCCATATCGGCGCTTTGCACCGGCTGTTGCGCCAAATAAACGTATTTCTCCACCATCTCCACCGCCGTCGGCCATTCGTTTAAGAAAAATGGCTGGGCGAGGCGCAGTTGATGTGGTTGTTGCTCGATGGCGCGAATGATTCGATCGACGATGGCACTCAACCGGGAAACCGTTTGCCACATCACCACAGAACGAAGCCGATAGCGAGCGCGACGCAGCCGCTTCCATAACGCGCGCGCTTCGCCAAGCTGGCTGCGAACGTAGACAAGCTCCTCAGCGGACACATCAGCCGGCAGGCGATGATGCCGCCTTTTCATGATGGCGGACACCCCCCACATCGCCCCCATTCCGGATAAAATCGAAGGCCAAAAGCGAAAATCAGCAGCGATGAATACGATCACCGCGACGATGACCCCTGCGTTCCATGAGACAAACCAACGCCATATCGTACGAAGCAGCTGCTTCATGGTCCCTCTCCTTCTTTAATCTTTTCTTTCATTATAGCATGTCCATTCCATGATACGTACAAGCACCCAAAGAAGTTTCATCGCCAACTGGACGGCGCGCATAGGACAATGGCCGTTTCGAATAGGCTATAGTAACAGGGCCATCGAAAGGGGAATCGGGATGAAAGCGATCAATTGGCAGCTTGTCTCCTTTGTCGCGATCTCGCTGTTGAAAGAATATTGGTGCTATGCCGGACTGCCGCGCGTCTACTATTGGCAGGCGGCGGATGATGACAAAAAAACTGCCTAACAGCAGAAGGAGGGAACACGATGCAGCCTTGGCACCGCCCCACACCGCCAACCGCCTCCCGCGCCGCACTGACCGTCACCGGCCAAGGGACAGTCAGCGCCAAGCCAGACACCGTCCTCATTGCGATCGGGGTGCGCACCGAACACGTCCATATTCAAGAAGCGCTTGCTGACAACGCGAAACGCACCGACGCAGTCATTGGAGCACTCAAGGCGCTTGGCGTGCAAACAGAAGATTTGGAGACGACGGCGTTTTCCATCTATCCCCAATACGAACATCACAATGGAGCCGACGTATTATCCAGCTATAGAGTCGAACATTGGCTTGAAATCACCGTCCGCGACCCTAAAAAAGCCGGCGCCATTTACGAGGCGGCCGTTGCCCATGGAGCAAACCTCGCCCGCGGCTTGGAATTCCGTCTAGCAAACGAACAAGCCCATTACCAGCAGGCATTGGCGTTGGCCGTGAAAAACGCCAAAGAAAAAGCGCTGGCCATCGCCCGCGCTCTCAGCTTGCCTCTTTATGACACGCCGATTGAACTGAAAGAACAGTCATCGATCCGGCCGACGCCATACGGTCCGGCTGTTCTCAGCGTTCCCTCATCAGCGCCGCCTGTGCAGACGCAAGATGTTGTCATTACCGCCGTCGTGGAAGCGGTATTTGCTTATTCGTTCATTTCGTGATGTCGACTTCATGGACGCGGGCGCCGCCAAACAGCTCGACGCGGGTGGTTTTCTTTTTCCCGTTCGAATGGACGATGGTCACAGCGTACGCGCCCGGCAAATACGGGCCGATTTTTTTGACAAATGGGTCTTTCGTCGCCTCCTCTTCCGTTTTCACCCCATTGACGACAAGCGACGCCTCCGGATCATCGACGCGCACATGGAGAAAATAGAGGGCTGGCTCAAACACATACCGGTCCTCAAACACATGAATCGTAAACACCGGCGGGTAAGATGTCAATCCTTTAATATACACGTGGCCGCTCTTGCGCTGGCGGGCAAACTCCCGATCTAGCTGTTTATACGCTTCTGGGTGCCGTTCCACATACGCGAACAACGGCGCCAACGTTTTCTCGTTGATCGGCACGCTTTCCTCCGTCACCCGCAGCATCGCCTGCAAAGCGGCCACATCGCGGTCTTCGATCGCATCTTTTAAACGCATAATGGCCATTTCTCGGCTCGCGGCCGTCTTCAACGCCCCATACCCGCTCCAAAGAAGCGTGCTCGCCCCCCACAGAACGACGATGGCGACAAGCAGCCAGCCGATGAGACGGTATTGCTTTTTTCTCCTCTTTTCCCGAGACAAAACGCGCGCCTGCTGCCTCTTTTCGCTGCGCGCCAACGCCGCGGCGCCGTTCTGACCGCCGCGGCTTCCCGTTTCCCCCTCAATGGCATCCGGTTCGAACACGCGCGGTTTCATGAGCGCTTCCCCTCTCCTTCTCGCTGTCTAGTTCCACTTTATGTCAGAGACAGGGAATATATGTTACACGAACAACGGTGCGCTTTTTATTATACCCGCCTGAGCGAAAAACGGATAGCCGTTTGCACCGCCCATTATCGCAAAAACGAAGCGTTCGGTCGCTCCATTCGCCGCCCGACTTGTTGAAACATCCAGGCGTATAAGGCCGCGCTTCCTAGCGCCAGCATCCCAAGGACAACGAACGTCCATGCATAGCCGATCCATTCCGCAGCGACGAGCGACAGCGGCGCCAACATCCGCCCGATCGTAAAACGGAGACTGGCGGCGGCAAAATATTGGCCGCGCATCGCCTCCGGAGCCAAGCGGGAAATGAACGACTGCTGCAAGCCAGCTGTCATCAACTCAGCCAGCGTAAACAGCGCCATGACCGCGATCAATCCGAGCAGCGAAGACGTTTGACTAAACAGCCACATCGAGATGCCGTATAAGACGGATGAACCGACAAACGCCTGCCGCTCCGAGTAGCGAGACATCCAACGCGTCACAGCCACCGTGCATAGTGCGACCAACAGACCGTTTTCGGCAATGAGCCAACTAAAGGCGCTCGCGCCGTCAATCGTCCATCCTGCCAATGTTTCGGCTTCGACCGTTTCTTTTGTATATACCGGGATCAGCAAGTCAAGCTGTTTGACACTCCGCACGGCTAAAGCCGTGGGATTCTTGGGTCATTCGCGTCCTCATCCATTTCTGGTTCGGACCACGCCCAAGATCAGGGGTGTGTCATCACCCCGTCCCATCGGGTTAGAATGTACCCCGATGGGCGGCGCACCTGTGACCAGTGCGCTAGGTTAGGCGGCGAAGCCCGAAATTGCTTTGGCGATGTTGATGGCGCCATTTAAGTCGGCGTGGAGGGTGTATCCGCATTTTTTACACTGAAAGTGGATGCCATTGCGATTTCCCTTTTCCCGATGTCCACATTTACACGTTTGGCTCGTGTAGGTCGGCTTCACCCACTCCACCCGAATACCCGCCATTTCCGCTTTATAGGCAATCATCATTTGCAGTTGATGAAACGCCCAAGAGTGAAGGCTTCGTCCTGCTTCTTTGGCCGATGTTGCCCGTTTCCGAATGCCCGTCAACTCTTCCATTCGAATCACGCCAACACCGTTGGCGAGCGCAAAATTCACGATTTGACGGCTGATTTTGTGATTTTGATCCTTCATCCAGCGGGACTCTTTACGGCCGATTTTGCGAATCA
>NZ_JBREBQ010000058.1:0-10146 GCF_052906625.1 Geobacillus sp. CCR
AGTAAAATGAAAGTGCTCTTGCATGGGGATTCTCCTTTCGAATGTTGGGTGACACTTTCATTCTACTGGAGATCCGCCAGCAAGGGCTATTTTTATGCTTGTCTGAGTTTTATCTAGCACCACGGGTAAATTTAAATTTAGAGATTATTCAAAATGCAAATCATTCTTTAGATATTGAAGGATTCGAGACAATAAATTCAATCTCATCTTTATCACGAGTGATGGAAAAATTGCAAAATGTGATAAAAGCGAATTAGTAAAAAAGAAATTGTTTATAAATACATTTATTTAAAAAGTTAATTTGCTTGTTAATATATGTATAAGAGAGGTGCGAATTGCACCTCTTTTTAAATAGTTATTTATTATTTTGTAATTCAAATCCGAACCCGTTAGTAAAAATCGGATCGAGTTTTACAGGACAAGACTTTTTTGTCAAATAACAGTAATAGGAAAAACCAAAGCCTGCTGGATTCACCAACAGGCTTTCAGTTCCCGGCTTTTTTGTTCGGTACCCAACTTTTTTGTCCGGTTCCCGACTTTTTTGTCAAGTACCCGACTTTTTTGTCATTCAACAACAGTCTTTCCGACCAACGAACCGCTCACTCCACCGTCACGCTCTTCGCCAAGTTGCGCGGTTTGTCGACGTCGCAGCCGCGGTGCAAGGCGGCATAGTATGCGATCAGCTGCAACGGCACGACGGACACAAGCGGCGTAAGATCCGGATGGACAGCCGGGATGATGAAGCGGTCGCCGTCGCCTTCCAGGCCGCGCATCGAGATGACGCACGGGTTCGCGCCGCGGGCGACGACTTCTTTTACGTTGCCGCGAATGCTTAAGTTGACGTGCTCTTGGGTGGCGAGGGCGATGACCGGCGTGCCGTCCTCAATCAAGGCGATCGTGCCGTGTTTCAGCTCGCCGCCGGCGAACCCTTCCGCTTGGATGTAAGAGATCTCCTTCAGCTTCAGCGCGCCTTCTAGGCAGACATAGTAGTCAACGGCACGGCCGATGAAGAAGCAGTTGCGCGTCAGCGTCAAGTAGTCGCTTGCGATTTTCTCCATTTCTTCTTTCGCATCACACAGCATTTCCATCACATTGGCGACGATGGCAAGCTCTTTCGTCAAGTCAAAGTCCAGCTCAAAGCCTTTCGCTTTCGCCGCCGCGGCGGCCAAAATCGCAAGCACAGCAATTTGCGCCGTATAGGCTTTTGTCGAGGCAACGGCGATTTCCGGACCGGCGTGCAACAGGAGCGTATAATCGGCTTCCCGCGACAGCGTCGAACCTGGGACGTTCGTGATCGTAATCGCTTTATAGCCGAGTTTGTTCGTTTGCACGAGCACGGCGCGGCTGTCGGCCGTTTCGCCGCTTTGCGAGATAAAGATGAAGAGCGGCTTTTCCGACAACAGCGGCATGTTGTACGAAAATTCGCTGGCGATATGCACTTCCACCGGAATTTTCGCCCACGATTCGATCAACTGCTTGCCGACGAGACCTGCATGGTAGCTCGTTCCGCACGCGACAATGTACAGGCGGTCAGCGTTCAGCACTTCGTTGATGATCGCTTGGTCAATCGTCAATCCGCCGTTTTCGTCTTGGTATTTTTGAATGATGCGGCGGATGACGAACGGCTGCTCATCAATTTCTTTCAGCATGTAATGCGGATACGTCCCTTTTTCAATGTCGCTCGCATCGAGCTCAGCCGTAAATGGCTTCCGTTTGACTGTTTCACCGTTGAGCGTTTGAATCGTGACGTTCTCGCTCGTGACGATAACGAGCTCCCCATCCATCAGTTCGACGAATTGATTCGTCACTTGAAGCATCGCCATCGCGTCGCTCGCCACAACGTTAAATCCATCGCCCAAGCCGACGAGAAGCGGGCTTTTGTTTTTGGCCGCATAGATGGTGTTTTCGTCTTGCGCATCGATCATGGCGATGGCGTACGATCCTTTTAGCAGCGAGAGCGTTTTTCGGAACGCCTCTTCCGTTGCCAGTCCGTCGTTGACGAACTTCTCCACGAGCTGAACGATCACTTCCGTGTCCGTGTCGCTTTGAAACGCAACATCGGCTAAATAATCGCGCTTGACCATTTCATAGTTCTCAATGACGCCGTTATGCACGAGCGTAAAACGGCCTGAAGCGCTTTGATGCGGGTGGGCGTTCACTCGGCTTGGCGCCCCGTGTGTCGCCCAGCGTGTATGGCCAATGCCGACCGTCGCGTTGACGTTCGGGTCGACGATGCGGCGCAAATCAGCAATCCGTCCTTTTTCCTTAAACACATGCACGCCGCTTTCGTTCAACACAGCGATCCCCGCCGAATCGTAGCCGCGATACTCGAGTTTTTCCAATCCGCGCAATAAAATTTCCTTCACATCTTGATAACCGATATAGCCAACAATGCCGCACATGGCAAATGTTCCTCCTTTTCATCTTGGAGGCTGCCGCTAACGAGAACCGTCTTTCCTGTTCAGTTGTCAAAGAACATGTTCGGGGTCTCGCCGATCCACGGGCGGCAGACTCCCTTCTTCGTTTCGCGCGATGACATCCTCCCCTTTGTGCAAAGGGTCACCCCTTTGTTTTAAGAGAGGACTTGCGGCTGTCATCGCTCCAGCCGGGAGGCATCCGCCGAAAACCTCGATAAACCTCCTCCTCGTCAACTAAGCGTTCTTCCGTCCAACGCTTAGTCCAGGCGCTTTTGTCTCGTCAAAACCGATGCAACAACCAACCACCTTTTTGCTTTGTTGGCCATGCCTACGGTTGCGGCAAGCCATCACTTCACCATGTTCCGCTCTTCGCCCTTCCATCGCCTCCTTTCAAGAAAAAGGCAACAACGTTAATATTACAGGACATTCCCAGCGGCGTCAACTATCATCTATCCATCCCTTTATATAAAATAACCTATGCATAAACGGAAGCGAACGTTCCGTCTATGCATAGGGTGGTTGTCCAAGCGGTCGGTTATTCCACTCCCATTTCACGGCGGACGACATCCGCGATCCGCTCAACGTAGGCGCGGCACGCTTCCTCGGTTTGGGCCTCCGCCATAATGCGCACAAGAGGCTCAGTCCCCGATGGGCGGACAAGAACGCGGCCATTGCCGTTCATCTCTGCTTCCACTTCCGCGATCACTTTCTTGACTTGCTCATTTTCCATCGCTTTTTCTTTATCTTTTACCCGGACGTTCACAAGCAGCTGCGGGTATTTTTTCATTTCCCCCGCCAATTCGGAAAGCGGCTTGCCTTTGATTTTCATGATGTTGACAAGCTGGAGCGCCGTCAACATTCCGTCCCCCGTCGTGTTGTAGTCAAGGAAGATGATATGTCCGGACTGCTCGCCGCCGAGATTATAGCCGTTCTTCTTCATTTCCTCGACGACATAGCGGTCGCCAACGGCCGTTTGTACACTTTTGATTCCCTGCGCCTCAAGCGCCTTGTAAAACCCAAGGTTGCTCATGACAGTCGAGACGACGGTTTGCTGTTTCAAGCGGCCGGTTTCTTTTAAATATTTGGCGCAAATGTACATAATTTGATCGCCGTCAACAATGTTGCCGCGTTCATCCACGGCGATGAGGCGGTCGCCATCGCCGTCAAAGGCGAGCCCGACATCGGCTCCTTTTTCTTTGACAAACGCCGCCAACGCTTCCGGATGGGTGGAACCGACTCCTTCGTTAATGTTGAGCCCATTGGGCGAAGCCCCCATTGTCACGACATCCGCATCCAAATCGGCAAATAAGTACGTCGCAAGCGATGACGTCGCCCCGTGCGCGCAGTCGAGGGCGATTTTCATCCCGGAAAAATCTTCTTCATCGATCGTTTGTTTTAAATACTGCAAGTACTTTTGTCCGCCTTCAAAATAGTCGTTTACTTGCCCAAGCCCAGCCCCGATCGGCCGCGGCAGCATATCCTCCGCGCTGTCGATCAGCGCCTCAATTTCCGCTTCCTGCTCATCCGACAGCTTGAACCCGTCCGGACCGAAAAATTTAATGCCGTTATCTTGCACCGGGTTGTGAGAAGCAGAAATCATGATGCCGGCCTGCGCTCCAAGCGCCTTCGTCAAATAGGCGACACCTGGCGTGGAAATGACGCCAAGGCGCATCACTTCAGCCCCGATCGACAAAAGCCCGGCGACAAGGGCGCCTTCAAGCATATGGCCGGAAATGCGAGTGTCGCGCCCGATCAATACTTTCGGGCGCTCAGCGCTTTTGGTCAGCACGTATCCGCCGCAGCGGCCGATTTGAAACGCCAACTCTGGCGTCAATTCACGATTTGCGACTCCTCGTACACCATCAGTGCCAAAATATTTGCCCATTCGTTCACTCTCTCCTTACTATGCAGTTTATTGTGCAGTTGCTTTGTCGCTAATATGGACCATCGCCGTTTCCGCCGACGGCTGCCATTGGACTTGTTCAGGGTGGTTCCATTGAATGGGAACTTGATGTTCGCCAATGCCGAGGCCGCTAACATCGACATACAAGCGGACATCATCTTTCGTCAATCCACGGACGACATCGGGCGGACCGACAAGGCGGACCGTAATTTTGCCTTCAAGCGGTTTGACAAATTCAGCTTTGTATGAATCCGGCAAGCCGACGACGGCGATCGGCACGTCTTTCCACGTTTGCGTGACGTCTTTTTCCACATCAATATGCACCTTGATTTTGTCTGGATCGACGTTTTTTGCTCCATCAGGGAGCGGAGCGTCAAGTTCTACCGTCGCATCGTCGGTAATGTCGTCCAAATCAACTGTCAATCCTTCCAGCTTGTCAATATGGTTCAACACTTCCTTCGGTCCATAAATCGTCACTCGATCCGGCTCCGGCGTGATGCTGACAAGATGCACACCATCCGGCAACTCCCCAGTTGTTCGCACTTGAACCGACACCGTCTTGCTCGGGCTTTTCACCGGCACGGTTACTTCCACCGACGATGGCTCTGGCTCAATATCCAACTCATTTCCCCGTCGATCGTACACCCGAACGCGCGCTTCTCTCGTCAGCGTTTCCGTCGCCCCATCTAAGTCGACGATGGCTTTGACAAACGCAATCTCGTCGATTAGTTCCTTCGCCCCGGTAATCGTCACGGCATCTGGTTTCACAGTCGGTTCTCCAACGGAATAGCCATCCGGCATTTTGTTTCGATTGAAAAATTCAACACCGACAGGAAACCGTTTCGACACTTTTTCACGAATCGTCACTTTGGCGGAGGAAGGCTGAATCGTCACTTTCAACTTGTCAGAGATGTCCCTGTATTTGATCGGCACCGTGTATGTCCCTAACGGCAATTCCGTTAAATCGACATACACCTCGAAATTTCGTTGCAGAGCCGTCGGCTTGACAATGCTGGCCGGCCCTTGGAGCGTAACGTTCACGTATTTCGGGACGCCAGATACGACCAAGTTGTCTTCATCATAGTAAGCGACCACCGGAATATCGATCAACGTTTCCGTATCTTCCTGGCCAAACGTGTTGCGCGTTTCACCGGTTTTCGCCCCGACATTGGCCGACATATACAGCATAATCGCCAGCAATAAGGAGACAACGCGAATAAACCAAGGATGGTCCATCAACTTATCCATGTTTCTTCCCCCTCCATTGCCAACGGGAAGAAGCGGGCGCCTTCGTCGCTGGAGCAAGTTCGCCGGTCAACAGCTCCCGAAACTCATCGATCGTTAAATCGCGGTACAGCTCGCCGTTTTTCGTCAACGATACCGCTCCCGTCTCCTCCGACACGACGACGGTGACGCTGTCAGTCACTTCGCTGATGCCGAGCGCCGCCCGATGGCGTGTTCCGAGCTCTTTCGAAATAAATGGACTTTCCGATAATGGTAAATAACAGGCCGCCGCAGCGATTTGGTTTTTTTGAATAATGACCGCCCCATCATGAAGCGGCGTGTTCGGAATGAAAATATTAATGAGCAGTTCCGGCGATACATGAGCGTTTAACATAATGCCGGTTTCGACATAATCGTTCATTCCGGTTTCCCGCTCAATGGAAATCAGCGCGCCGATGCGTCGCTTCGCCATATACTCGGTCGCTTTTACAATGGCTTCCACCATTCGCATCCGCTCTTCATCTTCATTGACCGTATTGCGGGTGAACAGCCGTCCGCGGCCGAGCTGCTCAAGGGCGCGCCGCAATTCTGGTTGAAAAATGATGATGATCGCGAGAAATCCCCAAATGATCGCCTGATCCATCAGCCATTGCAGCGTTGTCAAACCGAGATAATTGCTCACGAAACGAACCAAAATAATTAAAAAAATGCCTTTTAACAGCTGAATGGCCTTCGTCCCGCGAATCATCATGATCAACTTGTAAATCACATACCAAACGACAAGGATATCAACCACTTTTAACAAATATGACACGATGGGGAGCTCTCCGAAGGACATCTTCACACTTCCTTTATCTCTAATTCCAATCTGTTGATGGCCACGGAAAAAGCCATCGAACGATGGCTGCCATCATTCAATCGATTGGAGCGCACGATTGAACCTTTCTTTAATATTATACCAAATCCATTCAAACACTTGATTAATTTCCTCCACTTCCCCTGTCACTTGCCCGGCGGACGCCATATATTTCTTTCCATGGATCACAGTCACGTCCCCATCAACCGTTCCTTCAATCCGAATCGAGCCATTGCGGACGACAATATCCCCTTTGACCGTTTCTCCTTTCGGCACGATGACAGTATGATCGCGGATGATGACATGTTCATCAGCTGAGACGGAAAACGCGCCTCTTTCCCCCCATGAAGAAGCTAAGCTGCCTAAAGTGAGCGCTAAAAACAACGAGGCAGCCGTAAGCAGCGGGTGGCGATGCAGGAAGCGGCGCAGCCGCGCGGTCTTTCTCTCTTTCGGCATCGCCTCCATAACCTTGGCTGCAAACGACGGCGGCGCCGCAACGTGGGCGGCATATTGGAG
The DNA here is from genome assembly GCF_052906625.1 of Geobacillus sp. CCR. Taxonomy (NCBI): domain Bacteria; kingdom Bacillati; phylum Bacillota; class Bacilli; order Caryophanales; family Anoxybacillaceae; genus Geobacillus; species Geobacillus sp. CCR. The sequence goes on from NZ_JBREBQ010000058.1 coordinate 6,917, forward strand.
GAAAGCAACCGTCTTTTTCAGCTCGTGAAAATGGGCAGCGCACGCAGCGCACGAACGCAAATGTTCTTTCAGCTGCTGCTCTCCTTCTGGCTGGAGATCTCCATCAAAATAGCTGTGCATGAGCAACACGATTTCTTTCGGACATTCCATAGTCTCCCACCCTCTTATAAATGACCCAATTGCCTGCGCAACGCTTCGCGGCCGCGATGCAGCCGCGTTTTCACCGTGCCGACCGGCAACCCTAAAATCTCGCTGATTTCTTGCAAGGACAAATCTTCCATATATTTCAACACGATCACGCTTCGATACTTTTCTGGCAACTGCTCAATCGCTCGCTGCACCGTCTCTTGCAGCTCCAGGCTTTCCACTGCCTCCTCCGGGGATGCTTCGCGGGAAGGAAGCTGAGCCTGCATCGTCAACCCGTCCGTGCCTCCGACCTCTTCATCTAAATACACGTCCGGCTTCCGTTTCCGCAATTTATCGATCGTCAAGTTCGTCGCGATCCGGTACAGCCAAGTGGAAAACTTCATTTCTGGATTGTACGTATCAATATGGATGTAGGCGCGGATGAACGCCTCCTGCGCCGCATCTTCCGCCTCATGCCGATTGCCAAGCATTCGATAGCAAAGGCGGTAAATCTTGTCCTTATACAAATCGACAAGATCCGCGTATGCGTTTTGATCCCCTTTTTGGATCGCCTTAATTCTCTTTTTAATAAATAGATCCATAAAATACAATACCCCCGCCTCACGGCTTACTGTATATTACGGCGCTCGATCAAGAAAAGTTTCATGCAACATATTTATTGTATCATACAACTGAAAAAGAGGGGACGCCAAACAAATGGCAGCCCCTCTTTCACAAACAGCGGGAACAAATCATCATCATATCCGTGAATCCCGCAACCAACCCTCTTTGCCCACATGCATTAAATGAGTTTTTCACCAAACAACGACCCCATCAGCGCTACAGCAACTGATGCTGTTTTGTTCCGCTCATCCAAGATCGGGTTCACTTCGACAAATTCCGCTGAAGTGATGATTTGTGCTTCGGCCAGCATCTCCATCGCCAAATGGCTTTCGCGGTATGTCAATCCTCCAATGACAGGCGTTCCGACTCCCGGTGCGTCGCTTGGGTCAAGGCCATCCAAGTCAAGCGACAAATGAACGCCATCCGTTCGTTCTTTTAAATAGGTGATCGTTTCTTCCATCACCCTTGTCATTCCGAGCCGATCAACCTCATGCATCGTGTAAATTTTGATTCCTTTTTCGCGAATAAACTTCTTCTCCCCTTCATCAAGGGAACGGACGCCAATCAACACGACATGTTCCGGCTTGATTTTGGGGCTGTATCCGCCGATTTGCGTCAGCGCCGGATGGCCAAACCCGAGGCTCGCCGCCAGCGGCATGCCATGAATGTTTCCAGACGGCGACGTTTCCTCGGTGTTGACGTCGCCGTGCGCGTCATACCAGATCACTCCAAGCCGCTCATAATGTTTCGCCACCCCGGCGATCGTGCCAATGGCGATGCTATGGTCGCCGCCCAGCACAAGTGGGAAGCGCCCCCGCTGAACGACTTGGTCAACCGCCGTCGCGAGTTTCTCATTCGCCTCCGCAACCGCTTTCAAATTGCGCAACCGTGAATCTCCTTGCTCGTGCAACCGCTCTGCTTTCCCAATCGGAATATCTCCCAAATCTTCAATATCGTAATGAAGACGTTCCAGACGTTCGATGACGCCTGCATAACGCATTGCGCTCGGCCCCATATCAACGCCGCGGCGTGTCTGCCCTAAATCCATCGGAACCCCGATAATTGAAATTGGCTTCATGCTGTCTCCCACTCCTTTCCGGTTCCTGTTACGTCTTTATTGTAGAGGAAAGAAAGGGGATGACTCAACTTGACAAAATTTTGAATATTTATACCGATATAACAAAAAAGAGCAGGCTGCTTGTGGTTGTCAAGCAGTCTGCTCTTGATGGAGCCTATCGGGATCGAACCGATGACCTCCTGCGTGCAAAGCAGGCGCTCTCCCAGCTGAGCTAAGGCCCCGCCCCAAGCGGAAGACGGGACTCGAACCCGCGACCCCCACCTTGGCAAGGTGGTGTTCTACCACTGAACTACTTCCGCGCTATGGTGAGCCATGGAGGACTCGAACCTCCGACCCTCTGATTAAAAGTCAGATGCTCTACCTACTGAGCTAATGGCTCATAGTCAAGTATACACTCACAATGAACGATGCCCCTTCCTCTGCTAGCATATTCGAAGATGTTGGATGCGTCGGGACAACTCGAAGCAAATCCGAAGATGCTTCGCTCGTTGCTCTACCTACTGAGCTAATGGCTCATGGTTAGGATAACACTCTACAGCTTCGTTTCACTCTACCTGCCTCTTCCTCTCCCAGCTGTTTCACAGATGCCTAGTGCGTCGAGGCAACTCGAAGCAAACTCGAAGATGCAGCGCTCGTTGCTGAGCTAATGGCTCATGACCATTTTTATGTACAAAAAAATAATGGCTGGGCTAGCTGGATTCGAACCAGCGCATCACGGAGTCAAAGTCCGTTGCCTTACCGCTTGGCTATAGCCCAACGCGATGAGAAAAAAACGCTGTATTCAATTGCTATTATATCTCAGCAATCAGGGAAGTATACACTTTTCATTTCGGCCAATCATCCTTGAAAGGACGACTGGCCGAAATGGAGTGACCCGTACGGGATTCGAACCCGTGTTACCGCCGTGAAAGGGCGGTGTCTTAACCACTTGACCAACGGGCCGGAAAATAAATGGAGCTTCCAACCGGGCTCGAACCGGTGACCTCTTCCTTACCATGGAAGTGCTCTACCTACTGAGCTATGGAAGCGTAAAAATGGCTCCGCAAGTAGGATTCGAACCTACGACCTACCGGTTAACAGCCGGTTGCTCTACCGCTGAGCTATTGCGGAATGATGAATAACTATATGTCATGCACATCTTCCCAATGTGCTCGTTGCCTCTTCCTCTGCCAGCTAATTCAAGGAAGCGAGATGCGTCGAGGCAACTCGTAGCGAATTCGAAGATGTGAAGCTTGTCGCTGAACTATTGCAGAATAATGAAACATTGCCTAGCAGCGACCTACTCTTGCAGGGGCGCTGGCCCCAACTACCATCGGCGCTGGAGGGCTTAACTTCCGTGTTCGGGATGGGAACGGGTGTTTCCCCTCCGCCATAGCCACTAGGCAATGATGATCATCTTGGA
>NZ_JBREBQ010000059.1:0-9557 GCF_052906625.1 Geobacillus sp. CCR
CAACCTGTTTGGTCTTCGCTCCTTGCCTTGGCGTTTCGAACCATGCTTTGACCGCTTGCCAAATAACCGATCGTGTATATTGAACATACGGGAGGAGGAAAGAAGGCAGCACACTCACGGTTTTGCGGCACTCTCGCGAGCGTATCGTGCGATCCAAAGGTGATACTCCCCCTCTGCCGTCAACGCATAGCGTTGGTAGTATCCGTGACGATGCAAGGGGCGGCGGGATGGACAGTGGGGGCATTGGTTCACGTCGGGAAAATCGTTCCCTTTCCCACGATCCGTATACGTTTGAATGTCAATGCCAAAGTCGTGAAACTGGATCACACTTCCTCCCCCCTCTCCTTGAAACGAATGGAAATCTTTGTCCGAAACAATTCACAAAAAATTTAGCACATTCCTTCAGAAAAGGGGAGAGGGCTTTCTGAAAGAATGTGCAAAAAAATGGGTGTTTTGTGCTGAAATAAAATGATAATTTACATATATCGATTTCAAATGGAATCCTGTGAGTGGAGCGACGGGGTATAAAATTTGGATTTTTAACGGTTCCTACTATGAATCGTTAGATGTCGGGAACGTCACTTCTTGGACAACGAAAAACAAAAAGTATTGGCCAACATCCACGGAAATTCATGCAGGTAGATATAAGTTGCATGTAAACGATGGTCTTGGCACAGAATTAGCTGTTGACCCGTCCCCGGTCTACGCTAATGCAGGAACCAAATACGCAACGGCTACCAACTACTGGATTCGAGTAAGTGCCTATAACTCTCAAGGGGAAACCGTCTTTTCTGATGCGTATATGCCTCGTATTCCAGATTTGCCAGTGCCATCAGCGCCTTCCGGATTTGCTTACAGCAATCAATCGGGGAGCAACTCTGGCTATGTCATGTTAAACTGGGATAAGATTCCTGGAGCGACAGGGTATAAAGTGTGGATTTTCAATGGACTTTACTATGAAGCATTTGATGTAGGAGACGTGGACCATTGGACGACACAAAACAAAGGAATTTGGCCAACTCCGGAGGAAATCCAACAGGGGGATTCCAGCACCTTAACGTTGCATCATGATGGAAAAGGATTGGAACTTCCGAAAGATCCTTCCCCCATGTATGAGAAAATGGGGACAAAATACGCCACAAGCACCAATTACTACTTCCGACTCAGTGCATACAATGCGGATGGGGAAACAGTATTTTCCAGTAATGCATTGACGGTGAACATTCCGGAGGCGAATGAGTATTTAGGAAAAGAAGAGTACTGGTCCATCATTGATGTTCCGTATGGCAGCGTGAATGCCGCTACCGGCAATCTGATTATAGACGAAGACGATGTTTCGATTTCCGGAAGAGGACCGGGGCTTGAAATCACAAGAACTTACAATAGTTTATCCACATCGGTTGGATTGTTTGGAAAAGGATGGCATAGCGATGCGGAAATGAACATCGTTGCCCAAGGAAATGAAGCAAGATTTACGGATGAAGATGGCACGCTCCATATATTCACGAAATTATCCGACGGCACGTATAAAGCCCCGACAGGTGTTTACTTGGAGTTAAGCGAAACAACCGATGAATATATACTGACGACAAAAGATCAAACGAAAATTCATTTTCAAAAAAGTGATGGCAAGTTAACCAGAATCGTGGATGGACATGGGAATGCGACTACTTATAGTTATTCTAACGGAAAGCTCGTGTCGATTACGGATGCGTCGGGCAGAAAACTGAGCATCGAGTACACCGCAAGCGGAAGAATCCAGAAAATGACCGACCCAATGAACCGGACCATCACGTATGAGTATAACAACGACTTGTTAACAAAAGTAACCCAGACGGGCGGGGAAGTAACGAGATACCAATATAATGAACTTGGTCGGTTAGAGAAAGTATTGGAACCGACGCATACGGAAGAAAAACCGGTCGTTAATCAGTTCATTTATCATGGCGACAGGCTAAGCCAAGCGATTGATCCTGAAAACCGCATCTATACGATGAACTATGACCAAACAAAACGACAACTTGTCGTAACGCAACCGAATGGCCGTAAAATTCAGTATAAATTTAATGAAGCAGCGAACCCAATTCAAATTATCGAAGACGTAGATGGCTTAAACATTACGACAAGCTATGTTTATGAGGGAAATAATCTAGTAGAATCACGGGATCCGAATGATCAAAATGCAGCGAATCCTACTGAATCATATACGTATGACGCCAAGGGGAATGTGTTAACGGCGAAAGATAGTTATGGTACGGAAACATACGAGTATAACAAAAATAATGATGTCATCTCCATGACAGATACGGAAGGCGATACAACCACGATTGCCTATGATGGCTTAAATCCTGTATCCGAAACGGATCAATCCGGAAAAACGTCTTCTGTATCGAAGTATGATGCCTATGGGAATATCATTGAAGAAAGCGATACATTAGGCAGTGCCACGAATTTGCTCTCTAATAGCGGCTTTGAACAAGGAATCACAGCTTGGAATCTGCTCAGTCATTATGATACTGGGCAATTACAGGAAGACACGAATGTCTATAATGGATTGACAGGGAGAAAAACATTAAAAATCGTCGCCGACTCTACTTCTCCTAACACAGAACTTGGCTATGTAGCGGCTACCCAAGAAATCGCGGTGAAACCGAATACCACCTATACGTTAAGCGGGAAGATCAAAACGAATTTAACCAAAGCCAATGCCTTTTTCAATGTTCAATTCCTGAATAGTCAAAATCAAACGATTTCTTGGGCGGATCATCGTTATAGCCAACTTACAGGCACAAGACCTTGGACAGAGCGGCAAGTTACATTTACTACTCCTTCGAATGCAGCCAAAATTCGCGTCTATTTAGAGGTCGATCATAAGTCTCCAGATGCTTCCGGAGAAGCCTGGTTTGATAATGTTCAATTGGAAGAAGCGCAGGTTTCTTCCAGCTACAACCCAGTTGTAAATAGTAGTTTTGAAGGAACCACCACGAATTGGAGTGGAACAGGAGGAAGCGTAGATTCTACGCAATCATTTGATGGAGGGTACTCACTAAAAATATCTAGAACAAGCACCACGCAATCGGCAAGTGAGTATAAGCAGACCATCATCGTTGGCCAAACATCTGGTGATGCACCAATTAATCTTACGCTCACCGGTGTATCGAAAGCGCAGGATGTCAAAGCCAGTGGCACAGTGAGCCCAAGCGATTATTCCATTACGGCTAAAGTATACTTTGTGGATGGAACGACCCAAACGTATACTGCGGATTTCCCTGCTGGCAATCAAGATTGGAACCGTGCCGCCGTTTCGATTCAACCTTCCAAGCCAATTGATAAAATCGACATATCCGCTGTCTTCCGCGGCAATTACACGGGAACGGTATGGTTTGACGCGATCCGGCTCATGGAAGGAAACGTGGTGACGAAAAACAAGTACGATGCCAGCGGAAATTACGTCACGGAAGAAGTGGATGAAGAAGGCTATGTGGCGAAAAAGAATTATGATGCCGTTGGGAATCTATTAAGCGAGTACGATAAGAAAGGAAACAAAAAAGAGTACACGTATGATTTATCGGATCGCTTAAAACAGCTGTTGTTAGCGAACGGCACTTCCGTCAACTACGATTATGACTTAAATGGCAATATGACTTCAAAAGTCATTCGAACCAGCGACGGCCAGTCTCAAACATTTGCCTATTCTTATGATGCGGCCGGCAAACTCGTGAAAACCGTTGGTCCGCTCCATGATGTGACAACGAATGAATATGATGCCAATGGAAATAAAATCAAAACGGTTTTGCCGAAAGGAAACACGATTCAATGGACGTATGACGGAACGGAAAGGGTCAAAACGATTTCTTACAACAACGTTCCGTATTACGAATTTAGTTACGACAAAAACGGAAACGAACTTTCTGTACAATATGTAAAAGACGGTACGACCAAGACAAGAAAATTTGATTCCGCGAATCGTGTCATTGAACAATCCGACCGCGGAGGATTACAAAAGTGGACCTATCCGACGACATCGGATAAATTACAACAGTTTATGTTCTCCCATGGATCGTTTAGCCAAACAGTCACATACCAATACAATGCCTTGGATCAAAATACAGTCGTCCAAGACGGAACGTATACGTACCGCTTTGACTATGACGAGAGAGGAAACGTTCGCACCTTCACGACAGAAAATGGAGCCGGCTCGACCTTTAGGTATGATGACCGCGGCCTCGTGGAAAGTCTTTCGGTCGGTACGGCGGACGGAACAGAAATTGTATCGGAAACGTACCGTTACGATGAAAACGGCAACCGGACAAAAATTGAGTACCCAACGAGAGAGACGATCGTTTATCACTACGACGCGCTCGATCAACTAGTGGAAGAACAGCTGCCAGACGGAACGAAGATCGAGTATACGTATGACGGATTTGGCAACCGGACGAAAGTCGTGAAAACAAAGGATGGGCAGTCGACGACGACCAATGCCGATTATAACGCTGCCAATCAGCTCATTCGTTTTGGAAACGAATCGATCACATATGATGCCAACGGCAACCGATTGGAAGACGGTCAGTATCAATATGAATGGAACGAAGCGGATCAGCTCGTCTCCATCACAAGAAAAGGCGAAAGCACGCCGTTTGTGACGTACCAATACGATGAAGACGGCCGGCGCATTCAAAAGACTGTCAATGGCGTCGTTACGAACTATCATTACCAAGGCGACAGCCTAAACGTTCTGTACGAAACCGATGCGAGTGGAAATGTGGTAAGATCATATATATACGGAGAAAATGGGCAACTCCTTGCCATGAAAAAAGGCAACGCCACGTATTTTTACCACTATAACGCCCATGGCGACGTGATCGCCCTGACGGATGAACAAGGAAACATTGTTGCCCGCTATCAATACGATGCGTGGGGGAACATTCTTTCCCAATCCGGCGCATTGGCGGACGAAAATCCATACCGATATGCGGGGTACCAATATGACCAAGAAACGGGTCTGTACTATCTGATCGCCCGGTACTATCATCCAACGCATGGCGTGTTCTTGTCGCTCGACCCCGACCCAGGCGATGCGGATGACATCTTGACACAGAACGGCTATACGTACGCGAACAACAACCCAGTAATGTTGGTGGATCCGGATGGGCATTTCTTCTGGTTTGCGGTTAACGCTGGGTTTGCGTGTTTATTGCAAAATAAAAATACAGAGTTCTGCAACGAAAAGTGCAGAGCTGAAGGCAAAGAAAAAAGGCTTGCCAGCCTCTAACATTTCCTCTACTGTGGAAGTTGTGAACACATAACCAAACAGTGGAGGAGCGAAAGGATGCTGGCAATGCCCGAAATTAATCGTATCAGAAAACTGCGTGAAAAGAAAGGGTTATCGATTGCGGAAATTTCCCGTGAAACGGGATATAACTGGAGAACGGTCAAGAAATACGCAGATGGAGACATTTCTGTCCAACCAACCATCAAACGCAAAAAGGGGATGATGGAGGAAGAAGGGTACGGGCAAATCATTGATGACTGGTTGGAGGAGGATGCCAAACTGCCGAGAAAACAACGGCGAACGAACAAGACGATGTTTGAAGCGCTTTGTCGTGACCATGGATTTCAAGGCTCGTATCGCACCGTTTGCGCGTACGTGCAAAAACGAAGACCGCAGCTCAAGCTCGAGAAAGAACAGCGCTATGAACGACTGGAGCACCCGCCAGGCGAGGCGCAGGTGGATTTCGGGAAGATGACGGTTGTGACGAAGGAGGGGAAGGAAGAAGAGCGATCGGTTTTGATCATGAGCTTTCCCTATAGCAACGCTGCGTTTGCTTATCCGCTGCCGGCGGAAAACAGTGAATGCTTCCTCCATGGGTTGACGCAGCTGTTTCGTCAGGCTGGGGGAGTGCCAAAGGCATTGCGCATTGACAATTTGTCCGCGGCCATTGTGTCGATTCGAAAAGGGGGAGAACGCCGATTCACCGAGGCTTTTGAGAAATTTCAACTCTACTATCGGTTTGATGTACAAGTGTGCAATCCATACAGTGGACATGAGAAAGGAAATGCGGAGCGAAAAGTCTATTACACTCGCAACCTTTGTTTCATCCCCGCTCCATTGATGGAGTCGGATTCGGAGCTGGTGGAGTGGCTGCATCGCAAGATGGTCGAGGACCGAAACCGTCCTCATTATGAAAAGGGGCGGTGGATCGAGGAACTATGGCAGGAAGAGCAACCGGAGCTGTTGGCGTTGCCGGAACAAGATCTTCCGATCTTCTCCCTCGATCACGCTTACGTGAATAAGTACGGAGAAGTGATGGTGGATGGGAAGGCGTTCGTCGTCCATGGCCTGTCCGTCCCCAACCGGGTGTTGGTGAAGAAAGAATGGAATCGTTTCGTTGTGTTCTCTTCCGATGGAGACGTCCATCTTGAAGCGCCCAGGCCGTATACGAACGTGAAACGCGAAATCCCTTGGAAAGAGATTTTCGCTGAGTGGGAGACCAAACCCCGGGTTGTCGGACATTCCCGCTACCGGACGTACTTGCCGGAGGCGATCCGAACGTATCTGGCTGGCCCCCCGCCCCAGGTGGTGGCCCGTTTGAAAGGACTGCGAGCGCTGTTGGATCGGCACACGCTTTACGAAATCGCCCAGTGGCTCGAGGAGAGTCAGCGATGGGACTTGGCTCCTCATGAAATCGGCGTGTTGATGGAAGCGAAGCACTCCTATTACCCGGACAAGTGGGAAGAATCATACACCCCTTCCGTTCTAATCGACTATGAAACGGATTTAACGGTGTATGATCAACGTCTTCATCCCGCTCGGGAAGGGGGTGTCCAGAGATGAGAGCAGAGGTGAAAGAGATTTGTAAAGCGCTGCATTTGGCCTATATCGCAGATCGATTCGAGGAGGTGAGATTCGAAACGAAAGAACAGTTTTTGCGGGATGTATTGGCGCTGGAACTGTCGTGCCGCCAAGAAGCGAAACAGGCTCGGCTGATCAAGAAAGCCAAGTTTCGGGAGTTGAAATGGCTGAAGGATTACGAATGGTCGGGTCATATCCATTGGCCAGCCACGACATCGAGGGAGGAACTGTGTGACCTTCGCTTTTTGGAGCGAAAGCAAAACGTTCTGCTTTTAGGTTCACCTGGAACGGGGAAAACCCATCTCGCCACAGCACTTGGCATTCAGGCGTGCCAACAAGGCCATGAGGTTCGGTTTTTCCGCGTCGCGGATCTTGTCGCCCAGCTGGAAGAGGCGTTGAAAAACGGCACGCTCGGACGGCTGAAACGAAGCCTCGACCCATGCGAACTGTTGATTTTGGATGAACTCGGCTATGTGCCGTTTCAAAAGCAAGGATCGGAACTGTTGTTTCATATTATCGCCGACTGTTACGAGCGAAAAAGCGTCATGGTGACATCGAATCTAGAATTTGGACAGTGGAATCGGGTGTTTGGGGACAACCGTTTGACGGCAGCGTTGGTGGATCGCTTGGTTCACCACGCCCACATCTTGGCCTTTACGGGAGAGAGCTATCGACTGCGGAACGCTCTCTCCGCGATCCAGCCGTCCTCTGCCTCCGGTCTGGAACCTTAAGTCTTGAGCTGGCAAGCCTATGTATTTTTTCTTGCACTTCTCTGCATTTTTTGCTTGCAAAAAACACCTAGGGAAAGTCCACGTGTGAGTAAAATATTTGTGGGTGGCATTCCGGAATGATTCCCCGACGAGGGTTGCGAACTTTTGTTCGCGACGCTCGTCGGGGCCACCAAGCGAAGCGCGGTAGAAAAAGCAAATGTCATGCAAAAAGGACTCTCTCCCTGCTATGATGGTGATGACCAACATCCATAAAACAGGAGGGAGAGAGTCCATGAAACATCTTACCACAGAATGGCCTTTATTAAAAGAGCTGGAGGAGCAATTAGTCAGAACTCTTCAAAAGGTGTTCGCTGTCTTGTTGGCGGCCCTTTTGGAGGAGATCGATCAACAACTGGCGGAAGCGCGGGACAAGCGCCGGCATCAGCTGAAAGACAAACGGCCGACTACGATCCAAACGCTGTTTGGAGAAGTGACGTTTCGACGGAACTACTACTATGACCGGCAAACGGGGAACTATACCTTCTTGCTGGATGCCGAATTAGGCTTTGATGGGGCCCAATCGATCAGTCCTTGCCTCGAGGAAACGGCGGTCGAGTTGGCCGTAGAGTGCTCTTCCTACCGCAAAGCGGCTCGCACGCTGGAGTCGATCGTGGGGTATGCGGTCCTCAGCCACGAGGCGATTCGCCAACTGGTGCTGGAGGGCCCCTGTCTCGCTGCATCACCCTGTTTCCAAACGGCACGGCCGGGTGCTGTTTGTGGAGGCGGATGGACTGTTTATTTCCCGCCAGGGGAAAGGGAAACGGGCGAAAGAAGAGAAAATCCTGGCGGTTCACGAGGGATGGAGACGAAACGGGTCGCAGCTTGAGCTGGTGAACCGGCGCCACTACCTCCATGAAGGGACGGGGGACGTGTGGGAACGGTTTGAGGAGTGGCTGATGAAGGAATATGCCTATGATCCGTGCCGAGACCTGTTGGTCCTCAACGGCGACGCGGCGTCGTGGATCACGGCCTCCCGGGAGTATTTTGGGAAGCGGGCGTGCTTTCAGCTGGATCGATTTCATGTGGCGCGGGAGCTGCGTCAGTGTCTGTCCGGCCATCCGCGTTGGCGGGAGGTGCGGAAGAAGCTGGCGAAACAAGACGAAGAAGGGCTTCTCGTGGAGCTGAACAGCGCGGTCGGCACGTTGGAGGACGAAGCGAAAGAACAGCAGCTGGCTGCCATGATCCGCCGGATCGAGTCGATGCCGGGATGCATCCGGGACTATCGGGGGTGGCTGTCGGAGCAAGGGGTGGAGACGACCGGCATGCGTTCGATGGGCCATGCGGAGAGTGTGATGAGCCGATTTGCGCATCGGGTGAAATCCCGCCGCAGCTGGAAAGACCAAGGGCTTCGGGCGTTTCTGAGGGTGATGGCAGCCCGAATCGACGGGATCGGGTGGAGAAAGGGACGGTGGGAGGAGCAAGAGCCCCAGTCGGCCGTCTCGGCCTCAACAACGTCCAAGCGGATCGAACAGGCCAAACGGAAGGCAGGACGGTTGTGGACAGATGTGGTGCGTCAGAATATACCGTGTCTGCAACAGTCATCCGGGACGCCGATCCATCAAGCGTTGTCGGCGCTCCGGGATGGTGGTTGGGTGTAAAAAAATGGAATATCGTATCATCGTCTCAAGATGAGGGATGAGAGTCGGAAAGCGCTTACGATATTAATTCCTGAAAATGGTTCGATAACTAGTGATTGACAACGCCCGTAGTGAACCGAAAAAATGTTCTCCACAAAGTCTTGACTGACTCGAATGGTAATTTACAGTTGAAAAAAAACTTTTTTTATATTAAAATAAATAAAAAAATAAGGTTCATCACCAAATTTTGTGATTTAGTGACAAAAAAGAGAAAGCACTGACGAGATCCTGGCAATAATGTTAGCGGTGAAATCAACATTAAGGAGGTCTCGTAAGTGCTTTCGATACCACTAGGAT